>WFZN01000059.1 GCA_015489555.1 Candidatus Dojkabacteria bacterium
TCATAAAAAAGCATCTTAAAAATAAAGAATTACTAAAAATTATGCCAGACACCCTTTTACAAAAACGCCCGCAGGAGGTGGGGGTTAAGGAGTGGGAGAGTATGACATAATAAATCAATGTTATCCATTGTTACCATTCCCAAACAAATTTTACTTTCTCATTGGCAAAAATTTGCTAAAGCAGTACTACCGTATTTAAAAGGTAGACCCGTTACATTAGAGCAAGTATTTGATGGTAAAGTTATATGGCGAAGATATGATCCCATAGCAAAACCTAAAAAGCAGCTAATTTATATTAACTCCGAAGAAGATGTACTAAAATGGGCCTACAGACACACTTATGCTTTTCACCCTTATGTTTGTTATCCTAAGCAAAAAGCCAAGTGTTGGTATGTTTTAGATATTGACCCCACTTTAACAGTAGATTTTGAGTTTACTAAAAAGTTGGCGCTTTTTGTTTACAATTTTTTAACTACAAATAACATTGTTAAGGGGTTTATTAGCAATCTAATAATTAAATTTTGTGGCAAAAACGGTTTTCATTTTATAGCGGATCTTAATATAGAAGACAATGTTACAGGGCAAAAGCGACAAACTCTGGTTTTTGAATTAAACCAAAGAATTTCTCTGCTTTTAGCACAGCATATAGCTAAAGAATTTTGGGATTTAGCACAAGATATTGTATTTGATTTAACCAGTAAAGAAGAAAAACAACTGTTTAGAGACTTTTTACAAACAGCAGGTTTAAAACAACACTATAAAAGACTACAAGAATTAGATGCCTTGCCACACGATAAACTAAAAACTCAAAAAATTATTTACCTTGATACCCGTATTTTTCACAGATTTGCAAATATAAGGTCACCGTATTCAATACATCCTCAAACAGGGTATTATTCTGTAGTTTTGGCGCCTGAAGAGATTGAGAGGTTTGAGTTCAAATGGGCAAGGGTTGAAAGTGACGCGTAACGATATAGAGACCCCAAGTATGTTTGGACGTAGGTCCTCGTTTGTTATTAAAGTATAAGTGAATACATAGAGCCTGTTTGAGAACCCAGAAGTATAATAGTACATGAGAAGGAAAATACCCTCAATCTCAGAAGTTTTGTCTTTTATGGGTGTGGATACAGAGGGCCCTAAATATAGTGATGATATACCGCAGTTTGGTATCAGTCGAGTCTGGCGTAGCTTGGGAGTGGATTTTTTTATCCAGCGTTTGTTATTATGGTTATATAATGCTGATAAGCTAAGTCAGAATCAACTGGAGTTAGCCGATTTCATGGCACGGACGCCCCCGTTAGAGCTTGTTGTGAATCTGGTTATAAGAGGGTTTTTTGAAGAAATGTCGTTTAGGATTACTCCGTACTTATTCGGTAGATGGCTAGAAGCTAAGGGCTATGAAAACCCTAAGAGCCCTCCTGCCCTAAGGCGTGTGTTGAGAGCCGGTATACTTTCAGATATTGCAGTAATTGCCTCGACGGCTTTTTGGGCGTATTTGCATGTGAAAGGATTAGAGGGGATGGATTTTTACGTAGAGTTTTTGCGATACTTCTTTCCAGGGCTTTTATATGCTGCTATGGTAAAGAATAATAACCCATTGGAACCTGCTGTAGCACATGCTACCTATAACGCCGTAGTTACAGCTTCCGCCAGTTTGACTGGTCTTTTGGGCGGTAAATGATGTGAAGATGTGGATCAGATTGTGGGGTTGTAGTTCCAAAGTAGAGGGGTTTAAGAAGTTAATTTTGATAATGTTTAAGTGTGTTCTCTAAGGGGGCTGCGCGAAGGTTTGAGGCCATTTACCGTCTTCTGCTATAATCATACATGATAAAACTCATACAAAACTTTTTAAAAGGTCTTTTAGTTGTTTTTGCAGTCTTAATAGTTATTTTTGCTTTTAATATCTTTCCGTTTTTTACGGTGTCTCCTGGTGAAGCTGCTGTGGTTACGCGTTTAGGTAAAGTTGTAAAAGTGGCTTATCCTGGCTTTTATTTTAAGGTCCCGGTTATAGATAACATACATGTATATAGTACGCGGCTTTTAACATATGAAACGAGTGATTATCCGGATGAATCCAAGGCAAATTATAGAGATTATCCTGTGGATACAACAACACAAGACGGCCAGCCTATTCGTATCAAATATACGGTGCGGTTTAGGATTGATCCTAAAAAGGTCCAGTGGATATATGAAAATGTAGGTAAAACCGAGGCTGAAGTGGTTGAAAAGATCGTTAAAACTGACTCTAGGGTAAATGTACGTGTAATCGCTAGAAGCTACACGGCTCAGCAACTTTATACAGGAGATGTTAGACAATTTGAAGAGGCTGTAGCAAAGGTTTTGCGTGAATCGTTTTCTCAAAAGGGTTTAGAGCTTGACTTTTTAGGCGTACGTGGTATAGATTTTAGTGAAGATTATATTAACGCTGTGGAGAGCAAACAAATTGAAAAAGAGAAGGTAATTGCAGAAAAATACAAGGCAGAGCAAGAAGAATACCGCAAACAACAAAAAATAACCCGTGCCCAAGCTGAAGCAGAAGCCCAACGATTATTACAGCAAACCCTAACAGAGCTTATACTCAAAAAGATGTGGATAGAAAAATGGGATGGTAAATTACCCCAGGTTGTAACAGATCAAAATTCTGTAATATGGGTAAAACCTGATGGGGGTAATTAACACGTTTAAAGCAACATTCGCAGGTGGTACCGTGTCTCTAGTAGCGAAGTAAAAGTTTTTGACGATTTACATGGTCATCTAGTTTGGTTGGATATCTTACATAGCCGTTTTATTCGGTGTGTAACGATATGCAGCCTAAGCCTTGGTACACTTAAGTAATGGCATCTTACTATAAAGATATTAATTTTTACGATATCAAGGTGATTTTCCTTGATAAAAAATGCCATATTCCCCCAGAAACTGAGGCAATGCTTCAGGCACTTTATTCGCGTTCTCACCAAAGTGTGTTAGAACGTATTAAAGAGATCACCGATGATTACGAGCGTGCACGCAATTTTATGCGAAAATTTTATATAGGATATGGGCATAAGTCTATTGGGGATTGTGCATCTTTAACCGTATTTGTTGAAGGTGCCTCAATGCTTACGGTAAAAGCTATCCAAGATTGGCGACTTTTTGCAGGACAAGAAAGCTCTACCCGTTATATTGATTTTTCCAAACAAAAAATAGCCGTGCCCCAAGATATTAGTGATGAGGCTAAAGCAAAAATGCAAAAGATACAAGAAAAGTTACGTAAATTCTACCTTTATGCAGTGCCTAAGATACAGGAGCATCTTAAAAAACTTTTTCCTAAAAAAGATAATGAAGAAGAAAGCACTTATGAGCGGGCAATTCGTGCGCGTGGTTTTGATATAGCGCGTGGGTTTTTACCAGCAGGAATGACTACTAAAACCTCGTGGCATATGAATTTAAGGCAGTTTGCTGATCAGTTACTTGTTTTAAGGCATCACCCATTAGATGAGGTGCGTAAAGTGGCCAAAACCACATTTGATTTGTTAACAGAGTATTATCCTGATTCTTTTCCTGCTAAACGATATAAAGAAACTGAAGAATATTACAAAAAGGTGATGCAGAGCCACTACTATTTTACCTCTGCTGACTTAATTAACAAACTTAGTACTGATAATAGATTCGTAGTAACCCAAGAAAGTATTAACCACAAAATAATGGAACATTACAAGGACGTCTTTGCATCAAAGCCTCCAAAAACAGATCTGCCACAGTTTATTTCAGAGGCAGCTACTTTCCAGTTTGAGTTTCTATTAGACTTTGGTTCATTTAGAGATATACAGCGACATCGTGCTCTTATACAGCGTATGCCGTTACTTACTCCAGAATATGGTTTTCATCCATGGTATATTGAGAACTTACCAAAAGAATTGCAAGATGAGGCAACAAGGATGATCGACAAGGTAAGAAAAGTGTATGATGAAATAGACGCGCCCTTAACAGCCAAACAATATATGTTACCAATGGGCTTTTTGGTGCCAAATCGAATAACAGGTGATATAAAAGGCTTAACGTATTTTGTAGAGCTTCGTTTATCAAGGTTTGTGCATCCTACTTTGGTGGAGATTGCAAGTAAAGTAGCTGAGGTTTTGCAAGATAGATTAGGTAAGTACGGTTACAAACTACACATTGATCCAACCCCGCACAGGTTTGATGTAAGGCGGGGGTTGCAGACGATTTTGTTAAGGAAGGAAGGGTAGAGTGATGACGGCTAGATGGTTATACCCTTGACTTTATTACGTATCGCAGGCGGGTCCATCAGTTGTGACACGGTGGGATGATTTATGGTTTACTCGATGTCAAACTATGTGTTTATCCAATGTGGTTTTTCAATAATAGGTGTATGATCTCTAACAGTTTGGTGTGTATATCGGCAAACGCTATATGGTGTCCAGTCTCTGGATCTAGCTTATCACTTATTGCAAAAACTGCACCTGTTGTAATCTGGAAGACTTTTGACAATGTAAAAAGCAGCGAAGCTTCCATCTCTACAGTGCTTATGCCCATTTTTTGGTAGCGCGTTATTTCTTCGGCTGTTTCCATATATGGGGCATCTGTAGTCCATGAAACAACTTCTCTGTAAGGGGTTTGTCTAAGAACCTTTTTTAACATGTCTATTCCTGTTTGAGGAGCAGGCATAATACGGGGTTCCGGGGGGTAGTAGTGGTAGGATGTTCCTTCATCTCTTAGGGCTGCTGTACATAGTGCAATATCCCCAATACTCAAACTCGGGTCTATGGCTCCGGCTGCTCCAATTATAAAGAAATTTTCTATGCCCATATAGATTAGTTCTTCTACCACAATAGCCGTAATAGGAGCACCTATACCAAAGCCACCGCGTATTATGAGTTTATGTTGAGGGAAAACAAGCGTATGGCCAGCACCGATTTTGATAGTTTCTGGTGAAAGTGCTTCTATTAGTGATTTGATTAATGAGTTGTTGAAGGTAAGTATGGCTGTGTTAATATGAAGTTTTCGTATAGTTTTGATCTGTTCTTCTAAGCCAAAGTGAGAAAGAATGTCTTTTGCAGAAGCAATACGTTTTCCCGTGTATTTAGTGGGGGTAAATGGAAACATTTAACAGAGAGCTAAAGTAAGTTATTTACTCTTGCGGGGGCCGGACTCGAACCGGCAACCTCCAGGTTATGGGCCTGGCGAGCTGCCAATTGCTCCACCCCGCAAGATAATTATATCATAGGGATTAAGTTAGGTTCATTCGCTATAATCCATATATGCCAAAATACTGGTTCAAAACCAAAAAGCTTGGGTGGGGAATAACTCCTATTTCTTTAGAGGGATGGCTAGTTACAATTTTGCTGGCTGTTTCCTTACTAATATTGGCGTGGATTGACGGTGTATTTGAGATTTATAAGGTGTCCGAAAGTGTAGTACATAGGACCGTTTTAAGATTTGTGTTTGATAGTTTGATTGTATCTTTACTTACCGTTTGTTTGTTTCGTAAGAAGGTTAAAGGGGAGTTAGGTATTTAGTTTTGGGCTTCTCAGGTGCTAAGCATAGGATGAAAAATTTACGAAATGTAGTGGTATCTTTTAGAGCCACATGACGGTATACTTCTAATATTATGAGAAAATCTGACGCCATCTTATTCTCGTTAATAATCCCTACGTATAATAATCCGGATCTTATTAAGCATACGTTATCAAAGCTAAAAGTTTTTAAAAAGTTTATTGATCCCAAAAAGCAGCTTCAGGTTGTTATTGTTAATGATGGGGGAAAACTTTTCAGAGGGTTTAGTAAGTTAAAAAAGGAGGTGGCGCGTTTAGACATTGTAGATCTTAAGAAAAACTATGGAAAAGGCTTTGCCATAGATACCGGTTTTAAAAAAGCAAAAGGCAAGTTTGTTATCTTTATGGATGATGATAATGATATATCACCCCTAACTTTAAGAAAAACTATTAGTGCTTTGTTAAAAGGCGCAGACGTTGTATATGCTAATAAATATCATAAGTTATCCCGTGATGATAGAAAAGGCGTACGTTATTGGGGTGGCCGTTTTGTTACAAAACTTATTAGATCTCTGTTTAGCATTCCTTTAAAAGATACCCAAACAGGGTTAAAAGGCTACAAGCGTAAGGTCTATGCGCAGATTTTTAAAAGAAGAAAGGCGAAAATTAAGGGTTTTGCGTTTGAGGTTGAGAATGCAGTTATTCTAAAGGAAATTATGGAGGAAAAGAAATTAAAGGTTAAAGAAATACCGGCAGTGGTGCGTAGATCAGTTAAAACTAGGGTAAGTTTTAAAAAGACGGTACTGTTTTTTTATGATGTTTTTAAAGTCTGGTGGAGTTATAGGGGTAAAGTTTTTTTGCGGAAGGTTTTAAAGTGGAGTTTTTCATTTGCACCTTTAATCTTTGTTGTAGGGTTGTACACATTTTTATTTTTTAAAGCGTATTATTA
>WFZN01000060.1 GCA_015489555.1 Candidatus Dojkabacteria bacterium
ATAAAAGAATTTGCAAGGTTTAAACGTTTTATATATTTTGTCTTGATAGTAATTTTGATTATTATTTTGCTGCTGGGTTTACGGTTTAAACCTAGAGCGGTGCCTAGATATACTACTTTAGGGCGTTTGCTTAAGCAACAGGGAACACAGATAATTTTACAAGAAGGTGCGCTTGTAGATAATAATTTGTGTGTTTATGATGAACACAAGGGACTAGATTGCTCCCTAGACCCATCTTCGTTAAATACAGATAGTCAAAAGTTGTCGTTATTACAGAATGTCTTAAGTATATCCAACGGGAATTCAGTAGTATTTAACGGGTGGGATACCAATGTTTTCGATGATGTTAAGTATCTGACCCAGCTGTTGGACGTGGCTGTTACATCTTCTGCCCAACATGAGGTATTAAAATTTGATGGTAATAAATGGATAAATGAGTTGCTAAATTTTGTCGAGCTGGAGGATACCCCATCTGGATATTCTCCTCTTTCATTACTTAGGGTAGATCCTACTGGCGACTCTATAGAGTACGTAGATTTTGATGATTTGTCGTATTGGAAACGTCAAGCTAATGTGTTAAGCCCTAGGAATAGTGGAGACAATGTGGCACTCGAGTCGGGAGAATCGCTGTACATTAATGATCTTGCAAAAGGGGGGATACTTTTTGCAAGTGACCAGGGGTTAGTTACCTCAAACAGCAAGGAATTATATTGGGATGAAGCAACAGAGCGTATGGGGCTTGGGGTGCAAACTCCAAAAGCTAAGTTACACATAGATAGCGTCAAACTCGGTGAGGATAAGTTGTTAATTACAGGGAACAACAATACTACTTTCGTTACTAAAATAGGCATAGCCGGTACTGAAAAGCTTGAAAAGCTGACTACCACAATAAGAACTCCAGATGGAGGTGTGTTAATGGTCGGTTACATATTAGACACTACAACTAACAAAAAAGATGCTTACGTTATTAAGATGGATATAACAGGGAACATAGACACCAACTTTGGTATAAATGGTAGCCTTGTCTTTAAATCAGCTACAGGCCAGAATGATGAATTTTTGACAGGGCTTTTAAGTAAGAAGGGAGATGCGTATTTCTTGGCCGGTAGATACGCAGACAAAAAGGGATTTGTAGTTAAACTTAAGTTAGATGGTTCATTAGATACTGCTTTTGCTAACAACGGTGTGTTTATTTTCGATATTGAAGGGTACGCCTCTGTTGTAGACATAGCTGATGTGTATAGCCCGTTTTTCAAGCCTCCTTTAAATGATGTGTATCTTTTAGTAGAGTCAGATGTCAGTAGGCGGGTGCACGTAGTAAAGTTAAATGGCGATACTGGCAAGCTAAATACATCTTTTAAGGGAGGGATAGTTACGATAGATGCGGTTTCCGTTCCTTCAGGTAGGGTTGTACCTAAAAAGTTGCTTGTAGATTTTAATGTAGGAGTATATGTGTTGGTTGATTTAACGGGAGATTATGCCTCTGACAAGGTGTCTGATATAGGTATTTTTGGATTATATGCTTCAGATGGTACTCCTCTGGCAAATTGGGCTAACACAACAGATCCTGATTATCTTGTGCTTGATACCGGAGAAGCAGATTATGTATTAGGAGGTTTCTTGGTAGGAGGTGCTAGAGCTTCTGATATCGTGATTATTGGTAAGCAAGTAAGTGGCGGCATAGAAAGGCCTATTTTTATAAAGTTACGCGATACACGTGTGGGCCTTTTTGATTCAGCATCGTTTGCCGCTGTTTCTTCTTCTAGTACTACATATACGTTTGCTCGTGTTAAAGCAAGTAATTCTAAACTTATACCTGAGGCATATATAGGGGGTACTGATTCGACATTAGGAGTATTAATGAAGGTAGTAGAGGATAGAACACCCGGAGGAGTAAGTTTTGCGTGGGATAAGCCTATAAAGCGTTATGATGTTTATCAAGGGGGGATCGGGAGTACGGCGATTTTTGATGTAGCAACAAGTGATAGAGATGCAGATATAGTAGGAATGGGGGACCCTGATTTTACAGCTTTTGGTATAGATGATCAGGGATATATTAATGCCCCATCTACGTGTTTCTCGCAAGATGCAGAGAGTGTGGAACTAAGGCCGTTAAGTGTAAAACCTTTGACATTAAAAAGCAATGCATATGGTGGTAAGTTGGCTACGCATAATCTGAGTCCTGCTCAAGATTCTGCCGGGGAACTTATAGGAATATGTTCTCAAACTACGACTGGAGTAGCATTAATAGTAGATGAAGTTGGACGTGTAGGAGTAAGTACAGATTCTCCATCTGCAGCATTTCAGATTGGTAATCCGGGGGATGGTACATATGGCCTTGCCAACGGTTGGAATTCATTTAGTGACGCACGTTTAAAAGACGATATTACTACTTTAGAGGGCAAAGCATTATCATTGATTAACAAATTGAATCCGGTAAAATTTAGGTGGAAGAGCTCTAATAAACGTGATATAGGTTTTATAGCTCAAGAGGTACAACAGGTCTTTCCAGATGTTGTATCAGAAGTAGATGGCTTGTTAACTATAGATTATGATGGGTTTATACCTTTATTAGTAAAAGCTATTCAAGAATTAAGTCAGGAGACAAAGACAAATAGCTTAGACTTTCTAGAGATAAATGATAACAATGTAGCGTTTAACCGAAAGGTAATTGCTCCGTCATTGGCTGCAACTTCAATAGATGCGTCAGTTATTAAAGCTGAATCTATTTTAGTTTCTGACAAAGTGTTAATTAACAGTAATGGAGAAGTCTCTTTAAAGGAGTTAAATACGGATACACTTAGTTTGTCGTCCAAGAGTAAGGGGGTAGCAGTCTTACCCGCTGGAGGTACGAGTATAACGGTTAGGAATAATTTGGTATCAGAGGATACACTAGTAATTGTTACTTCGTATGCGAAAGATCCGGTAGTTTTTTCTGTTATTAGGGGAGATGGATATTTTGAGATTAAGATATCTAGCGCTGTAAATACTGATATAGAATTTGGTTGGATGGTTGTTAGGTAGTAAGCTGCCGTGGGGTACTTGCCTGGGGCTTGTGTTAAGAG
>WFZN01000061.1 GCA_015489555.1 Candidatus Dojkabacteria bacterium
AACACCGCTTTTTCACCGCAATATCTATGAACTGTTTGTAGCTGTAGTTTTATCTGCCCAAATGCAAGATGAAAGACTAAATAAAATTTTACCCAAATTTTTTGAAAAATTTCCTGATCTAAAAACTCTTGCAAATGCCAATATAAAAGAGATCGAAGAAGCTCTAAAATCTGTAAATTATTACAAAACCAAAGCAAAACATCTAAAGCTTGCTGCCCAAAAAATCTTAAAAGAATTTAATGGTAAAATTCCTCAAACATTAGAAGAATTAAAATCACTACCTGGTGTTGGTCAAAAAACTGCAAATGTAATTCTTAGTGAAGGCTTTAATACCCCCCAGGGTATAGTGGTTGATACTCATGTTGCCCGCTTAAGTCAAAGATTAGGGCTAACTAAATACAAAGACCCTAAAAAAATAGAAGAAGAACTTAAAAAAATTGTACCTAAAAAATATTGGCGCAATTTTCCATTGTGGTTGATTTTTCATGGTAGGAAGGTGTGTAAAGCTAAAAAGCCATTGTGTGAGGGGTGTCCGTTAAAAAATGTGTGTAAGTGGTATAGAGAAAGCAATAATGAAACGACAAAACAGCAAAAACCTATTAAAAAGCTTTAATATTAGAATCCAGTCCTACCTTAACAACAACTTATATATTGGAACCACTTTTACAGTGTATCCATCTACATCTAAGGTATCTTCCTGGTCAAACGTTACTATGGTTCCTTCTTTAAGTTTAAAGTGTGGAATACCGCCTGTGTTTAAATACTCCTACATAACAAAAGTGGCTAATGCACTAGCCACTTTACTACTGAATCGGCTAATAGAATAGCCACTCCCGGCAGATACGTAGAACTTTTTTAATATCCACGATCTAACACTCTCCCCCAAAAATACGCTATAATCATCACATATGCACGCCCAGATAAAGACCCTTATATATCTTGTTGACCTAACCCAAAGCAAAGTTGCCTTAGCTGCCAAAAAGTATGGGGCTCCAAAAGGTAAACCTAATGGTTATGGAGGCGCAGTAGAACCCAATGAAACCATAGAAGAAGGCGCCATACGCGAACTTTATGAAGAGGCAAAGGTTACAGCAAATCCCAACGACCTACGACTTGTAGCAAAGATATTATTTGAATCTCCGCATATACAAGAGGATGTGCTTTTATACGCATTTATACTTACCAAATGGCAAGGCACACCACAAGAAACAAAAGAGATGACAACTCCAACATGGTATAACCTTAATAATCTTCCTTTTTACAAAATGTGGCCAAGTGATAGATATTTTGTGCCACTTATCTTTGAAAAAGCTCCAAAATTTAGCGGTTTAGTGTTTGGTAGATTAGTATTTGATAAAGATTTTAATGTAAAGTTTTACGACATCAAAAAGTATATTAATTAACCCACTTAACTTTCTTTTATACCAAGCAATTAGACGGTGGTGTAAATTTGCTACTAATAATACGGCTGGCTTTTACACCCACACCCCCCTTATAGGTATATGCTATAATCAGCAATGCCAAAACAAAGTAGTGCTCCGTTTAAAAATAAAAAGGAGCTAAAAATAAAAATCAAAAAAGCCAGAAGCCTTCTTGATACCATTGAAAAAATGATAGAAAACGACCGTTACTGCCCAGATATTATGCAACAGATTCTTGCAGTAATGGGACTACTTAAAGCATTACACAAAGAGCTTTATAAGCACCATTTAACTCATTGTTTTATGAAGGTAAGCAAAAATTCAAGTAAGCGCATGCAGAAACAAATGATAGAGGAGATACTAAAAATTACTTCATTACTTAATAAAACTTAATCTAATCACATAAAAAGAATATGCATAACAAACAAGACAATAGACAGGATAAATCTGACAAGAGTGGCAAGCAAGATAATAACCAGCATCACTGCCCACATTGCAAAAGCAACCAACACCACAAGTCTTCAAACCATAACAAAAATTCTGGCCATGATCACCACCAACATAACCATCAAGGATGCCATCATCAGCATGATCAAAGCCATACACATAATCATCAAGATCATAATCACCACCATCATCACCATGATGAATACGCCCATACGCCTGGTAATCATGATCATGCAAGTTGCCATAGTACTCCAGCAGAAGACTATTTAAAAAGCTTCAAATATGTAACTTTGGCCATTTTAGGCTTGCTTATAACAACTAAATTTTTACCTATTCCAGGTGCTTTTATCAAATATGTAGAATTTGTATTTTTAACTATTATTGTATGGCTTGGAAGGATATTTTTTATCCACGCTAAACACGAAATAAAAGCCAAACAATATGGTATGATGACATTGGTCTCACTTGGTATCGGAGCAAGTTACATATTTTTATTCTTTAATACATTCTTTGGCCTTAATGCTGATGTTAACTTTACCTTAGAAATTGCCCTTTTAATCTGGATACTTTTAATTGGACACTACTTAGAAGCCAAAGCAATGCATAAAGCGCAAGATCTACTTGAAAAAATAGCCCAACTTTTACCTAAAAAAGCCCATCTTGTAAAAAATTACAAAAAGGGGCAAACCAACGTAGACACAGAAGATATTGATATTGGCAACCTTAAAGTAGGAGACATTGTACTTGTAAAAAGCGGTGAAAAAATACCTGCAGATGGAGTAGTGTTAGAAGGTCAAGCCTATGTAAACGAATCCCTTATTACAGGAGAATCAAAACCAATCTATAAAAAACCAGAATCAAAAGTTTACGCAGGCTCAATCTGTGAAGATGGTTCTTTAATTATAAAAGTAGAAAGGGTAGGAGACGAATCAACCGTAGGCCAAATAAAACGTCTGACAGAACAAGCTTTACAGACAAAACCAAAGCTTCAGCGTCTTGGTGATAAAATTGCTAAATATCTAACAGTATTTGCCCTTATTAACGCTATTGGTAGTATAATTGTTTGGACTATTATTTTAGGCAAACCATTTTCATTTAGCTTACCCCTTGCTGTAACTGTATTAGTAATTGCATGCCCACACGCATTAGGGATTGCTATACCCCTTGTAAATAGTGTTGCCACAAAACTTGCAAGTAGTTTGGGTATATTTATTAAAGATCTTTCAAAACTTGAAACCGCTAATTTTATAAAATATGTAGTACTTGATAAAACCGGTACTTTAACAGAAGGCAAACCCCAAGTTACCAACGTATTAAGTTTTGACAAAAACTTTGACAAAAATAAGGTACTTACATATATTGCAAGCCTTGAACAATTTGCCGAGCATCCCGTAGCAAAAGCAGCATTAGAACATGCAAAATCTAAGAAAGTATCACTACTTACAGTAAAAGACTACAAATATCATGCTGGTAAAGGAGTAGAAGGCCGTATTAAAAATATTACCTACTTTGCAGGAAGTATCAACTTTGCTAAAGAATTTCCCCAAATTGCCCAAAATTATAGTAAAGAACTAGACAAAATCTACAAAGAAGTTTCAACAGTTATATTGCTGTTTACTAAAGATAAGCTACTAGGAGCACTATTACTTGAAGACACATTGCGTGAAAATGCAGCAGAGGTAGTAGCAGAAATTAAAAAGTTAAAACTTATTCCTGTGCTTTTAACTGGAGACAACAAACAGATTGCTAAAAAGGTTGCAAAACAGCTTGGTATCAAAAAAGTATTTGCTGAAGTAAAACCCAAAGACAAATACAAGTATGTTAAAAAGCTACAAGAATCTGGTCACAAAGTTATGATGGTGGGAGACGGTATAAACGATGCTGCAGCCTTAACGCAAGCTGATGTAGGGGTAGCTATTGGAAGTGGAGCAGACATTGCCGTTGAAGCAGGAGATATTGTACTTGTTAAAAGTGATCCTAAAAACATAGCAAAACTCTTAAAACTTGCAAAGATAGTTTATCGTAAAATGGTAGAAAATGTCATTTGGGCAATAGCATATAATGTTATAGCCGTACCACTTGCTGCAGGCTTGTTATTACCTTTAAATATTAAAATTAACCCTCAAATAGGGGCAGTTGCAATGGTGATATCTGATATTATTGTTACCATAAATGCTTTATCTTTACATAAAATAACCAAAAAATTGTAATGTTTAATGATAAATCCATAAAATCCGTAGGAATTGCCGGTGTTTTACAAGAAATACTACTTTTGGGTTTGGTTATATTATCTGTAATATGGCTAGTAATAGGAAACCCATTTACATCTCTTAAAAAAGAAATTGCAAACACGGTTTCTAACAACTTAAAAGAGATTAAAGCCTACAAACAAGAACTTTTAGATGAATTTAACGGAGCCTACCCAGAAAGTATTACCCCAAACGGTAAGGTTGTAGAATACACCCTTATCGCCTCAGAAGGAGAGGTTGCAATAATTGATAACATAAAAACCCGTGTATGGAACTATAATGGCCAAGTGCCAGGTCCCATTTTACGGGTTAAACTTGGAGAAACCATAAGAGTAAAATTTACCAACAAACTTCCCCAAGAAACTACCATTCACTGGCATGGCGTAAGAGTACCAAATGCAATGGATGGAGTACCCGGTGTAACTCAACCTCCTATAAAACCTGGTGAATCTTTCACATATGAATTTACCCCAAAAGATCCAGGAACTTTTTGGTTTCACCCACACGTTAGAGGCTCTGAACAACTTGAACGGGGTCTTTATGGAGTTTTAATTGTAGAAGATGAATACTCCCAAAAATACAACCAAGATATTGCCCTTGTAGTTGATGATTGGTTACTTCAAAATAACTGGCAGATTGACCCTAACTTTGTAACTCCAATGGATCTTATGCACGATGGAAGATGGGGAAATGTAATAACTGTAAACTCAAAACTTCAATTTACCCAAGAAGTTAAGGCAGGCGAACGCATAAGACTACGTTTTGTTAACGCCTCAAACGCAAGAGTTTACAGACTTTATTTTCCTAAAAAGCTTAATCCTATAGCTATAGCAGTTGATGGAATGTATGTACGTAAATTATTTGACCCTAACGGATTTGATTTAGCCCCAGGTAATCGACTAGATGTTGATATCACTATACCCAAAAATGCAAAACCAGGTGATGTTTTTAAAATTACAGACCAATTTACACGAAAAACCAATGTATTAGCGACTCTTAAAGTAGTAGAGGGTAAAGTAAAAACTCCAGATTTTAAACCTCCTGCCAACCCTAAGGTACCTGTTTGGGAAAAGGCTCAATACATACCAAATGACAAAAGTTACGTGCTTGATGCAATAATAATTCGCCGCCCAGGTATGGGTAGAGGTATGGGTAGCGGCCGCAATATGGGTCCTGAAATAAAATGGACCATAAACGGTAAAGCATATCCAGATTATGAGCCTTTTACCTTTAAATATGGCACTTTTAATAAATTTATCTTTGAGAATAAATCCCCGCGTCTTCACCCAATGCATTTGCATGGACAGTTTTTTAAGGTGGTAAAAAGAAACGGTAAAGTAGTAGATGAAGGCTTTTTTAGAGATACAGTACTGGTGTATCCGCGCGAGTCAGTAGAGGTAGCTTTGGTACCACTTGACAAGGGTAGGTGGTTAAATCACTGCCACATACAAGAGCACGCTGACGCAGGAATGATGACGGTGGTAGAGGTGGAGTAGGGGGGAGAGTGTTTTAATTCTGTAACTTCTATACCTTACCTCGCCTTATTAGAACCTCGGCTTACTGGGGGGGACGAATATGCCTCGAGAGGAGGGCCCCCTCCTCCTTTCATAATTTCCAGAGCATTGCCAAACTCCCCCTTTAGTCCTAACACTACCAACATAAGGATACGTAGGATCATAAGCAGACCTTATAAGAGAAGTTAGAATAGGGCTTCTAAATTCGTTGAAAGTAACACCAAACAAAACTTCAATAACATCTCCAAGCTGCATCGGAACGAATACATCTACTTCATTTTTACCTGCCAGTGGCAATACAAAAGCCGGCCTTAAAGTGTATGTAGGACGCCCGGTTTCAAAACCAACCCGAGGAAGTGTATTGGGTACGAATGTTACGGTTATTTGATTTAGTAAATATGCAAGCAGCAGAAATTTGCAATTTAAATTACCACTACGAGCACACTTTATAAACGCCAACTCAGAATTCGAGGCTTTTGGGTTGAAAGGGCCCTGGGGAGACTGCAAGATTTCATCAGGTAGTGTGCTTAAGAAATCTAAGAACCCCATGCCGATTCTAGACTCAAATTCAATAAGTCGTGCCCAAGGTCCTAAATTCGGGTCCCCAGGTCGCTCAAATCCTGCTAAAGTTTCTACTATTTGCGGCATAAATCCACCGGTTACTAGCTCTTTTAAAACCTCGCCCCATGTATGCCTAAATCTAAAACCAAACGTTTCATTAAAAAGTTCTAAGTCTCCTAGATGCCGACTTTGTCTCCAAGTTGCTAAGTCTAATAGTGAGAGGGCATCTTCACCCAACAGCATCTTAATAACTCTTCTATGTCTTTCTTCTAAAGTAATAGCGCCACCATTAGTAGCAATATGCCTTACTCCCATAATAAAATAGAACTTACCTAAGACTGTACGGATCCACTCATCAATCGGCTGATAGGGTACTCGCCTTGACACTTTACCTAGCCAAGCGGCAACGCCACCAATAAGGGTTTGATCTACTGTAAGGTTCGCTACGGATGGGGGAAGATCACTAGCCATATCTCTCTTTTGTTGTTGAAAAGCTAAGACTCCTCGCCAGAATATATATGTGGGTGCAGCCTTCCATAACGCAGGCTGCACCCACATATATTGTGCTAAACCTGTATCCTCCATAATGGCAAAAGCATACGGCAAAACTCCTGTAAACTTATAGGTTGGGCTTGACATCGCTTCAGAAAATAAGACTAGAGGATATTCTCCCGATTCGATCATTCCTCTATAAAGCTCTTCCCACCCTACCCCCGGTATTAAGGCAGAAAAGGCCGTACCATGCTTTAAAAAATAGGGGAGGTATCCATCTTCCTCAAAAAGATTAGGCTCCTCAAAATATCGAACAAGAATCCGACGCTGAATAACTTTTCTTAAATCAGGTGGTAAAAGGGATAAAGGTTTTAACTCCCTGTCAATAGGTAAGGGGCTTAAAGTCTCTTTGGGGTACATCCTGTATTTTACTATTCTAGCCACCACGAGTCAACCAGATGTACACGTTCCTCCAACCTATACTATAATTCTATAAATGCCAAACTCTGAACCTGTTATAAACATCACAAACCTCTCCAAAACCTACCCGCCACCGACCGGGCAGGTTTTGTATAATGTAGGTTTTAGTTTGTATAAAAAAGACGTTATTGCTCTGGTTGGTCCAAGCGGAGCAGGTAAAACCACCTTGGCAAACATTATTGCCGGGCTTGATTCAGAGTATAGTGGCTCCATAAAGATAGATGGTAAAGAGCTTAGCAGATACAAACCCCATATTTACCGTAGACAGTACGTAGGAGTTATATTCCAACATTATTATTTGATTCCTCCTTTAACAGTGTTTGAAAATGTAGAAATTCCCCTTAAAATTATTGGAATCTCAAAAAGAGAACGTCATAAAAAAGTAAGTGAAATCCTAAAAAGAGTTGGAATGTATGGACACAAAGATAAGTATCCAAACCAACTTTCAGGAGGGCAGGCCCAAAGGGTAGCAATTGCCCGTGCTCTAGTAAAAACCCCTAAAATTATAGTAGCTGATGAACCAACAGGAAACCTAGATACCCCCACGGGTATGCAGATTATACAACTTATTAAAGAATTAACTGAGCAGATTAACGGAGTAGCTATTGTGATTACCCATGATACCGAGGTTATTAAGACTATTAAAAAACGAATCTATATAAGAGATGGAAAAATTGAAAAAACGAAGAACTTAAATTAACAAGATAAAGTAAAAGGTAGTAATATGCTAACACTTGCTATAAAAAATCTTAAACGAAACAAGCTAAGAACCACAATAACAGTACTTGGTATTGCCATTGGCTCATTACTTATATCTATAATAATTTTTACCATGATATCTTTAAGAGACTTAATAGCCTACCATTTTGCTCAAGTTTTTGAGCCAGAAAACATTTTCCTTGTCTCTTTTAACCCAAATACTAATTTTAAAACATCAGACATTGAAAAGATAAAAGATGTAAAAGAAGTTGCAGCTATTTACCCAGCAATTGAACTTAGTTTTAGTATTCCTCAAAAGCAAATAGGGGGTAAGATAGTAGCATACGGCAATAACTACAATGCAAACAGACAAAACATACAAAAAGCCATAAAAGAAGGCAAGCTTGTTTCAGGTGCAATACCCATAAAAAAAGGGCACACAATACTCTCAAAACTCCTTTACGATAAGCTAAGCAGGCCAGCCATTAATCAAAAACTATCAGTAGAAATAAATACGCCTTTCCAATATCTACAACCAAAACACGCGCCAAAAGAACATACAACAGAGCAAACCACCCAACCAGTTACCCCAATGTTAACTCCTCCTCCTACGATGCAATATGAGTTTATAGTAGACGGTTATGTAAACGCCCTAAATACAGGGGAAGGACCAACTATGTTAATCTCCTTAGACACTGCTAAAGAGATTGTTAGACAATTAATAGACCAGACAATATCTCCCGACAGATTCGACCAAGAACTTGGTTATAATCTACTTGTAGTAAAAGCCACTAGTACAGAAACTGTTAAAGAGGTAACTGATACACTAGAAAAAAAGATATTTAAAGACAAGGATGTAATAATCGGTACTGCAGCAGAAGTAATAGACAGCATAAATAAAGTTTTATACATTTTAGGAGGAGCATTACTCTTTGTAGCATTTTTCTCTGCTGTTGTAGCCTCTCTTGGCATAATAAACACTATGATTATGGCAGTATATGAGCAGAAAAAAGAGATTGGTATTCTCAAGGCGCTTGGTGCAACAAACAAACAGGTCTTTGGACTATACGCTTTAATGTCAGCCTTTATTGGCTTTTTGGGCGGAATATCTGGAATACTATTGGCGATTATACTATTTAAGGCTGGTGATCCCCTTATTGTGCGGTTTTTAAACAACAAGGGGCTTGACATACAGCACTTTTTCGTTTACAAGCTGTGGGTGCTTGTCGTTATCTCTGCCGCGTCAGCACTTGTTGGACTTGTTGCGGGGGTGCTACCAGCGTTAAAGGCAGCGAGAATGGATCCTATTAAAGCAATTCGAGGTTAATGGGTAATGCTGTTGCCCACTAACCTTTAAATACTCCTTAACTTCAACCGCATAAAAACCATAAAATTCTTACTTACAAACCTTATATAAGGTACCATCTAAATTATCTGCAGCAATCACCGTAAAAAACTTTCGTCTTTTAGCGTCGTTACAAAGTTTTCTAAAATTATCTGGCTTTAAAAAACCCTTATCGTATTCAATGTTTAATACTGGTTTATTGTGCTTTATAAATGGGATTAAAAGATCACACTCATTATATATATGGCATTCCTCGTTTACCGCAAAATCAAAATATTTATAAAGTTCCTTTATCTGATTAACGTCATTTTTTAAACCAATTAACAAGCCTAGTTTGTGGGCATTTTCCGTTAAAAATATATTGTATTCAAGTTGATCTTGGTAAGTTATATTAAAGCCTGTACTATGTAAGTAAGCATCCACATTATCTGGGTCAACTCCATCACAACCCTTTTGTTTTGCAAGGGCCAATCTGTCAAGCATAATCTTACGTACATTAGGGCTTTTTATATTTAACCAGTATTCACCTTCCCAACCTTTTAAAGGTTCTCCTATATCTTCCTTGTCAAACTTATATGCGTCTTTTCGCCAATCCTCAAAGGCTCCTGCGTTAAAATAACATATTACCTTTTTGCCTTTAGCTTTTAAATTAGCTATTACAGAAGTAGGAATGTCGAATAAATCTATATCGTAAACTGTAGCATCAATATTAGTATTTAAAGAACCTTCAAGTTGAATATACCAAGTGTCACCTAACGTTAAAGTTGGTGTTTTATCTTTTTTATTTTGTGTAGTATTACCTTCTTTTTGAATACTTTGCACCTTTTTGTCGGGAACCTCTGACCTATTGTTTAAATACAAGAATCGAGTCTTGCTTGATAAAGTGCTTGTTACAAATATTATTATTCCTAAAGATAAAACTATCAACAGTATCAAAAAATTACCCGGCTTCTTTGTAAATTTTTTAAACATTGTAATTTATATCACAAGATATAATCACACTATGAACTGGCCATTTAGAGAATTTTTATGGGGAACATCTATTTCAGCTTATCAAGTTGAAGGTAACAATAAGTATAGTGACTGGTGGCACTGGGAACTTAAAAATGTAGGTAAACCTACTGGGCCTAAAGATCACTCTGGCAAGGCAGCAAATTTTTGGAACCTTTACAAAAAAGACCTAAAACTTGCCAAAGAACTTGGTACAAACACTATAAGACTTTCAATAGAGTGGAGTAGAGTACTTCCAAAGCCTAACAAGGTTAACAAAAAAGCTATAAAAAGGTACATTGATATACTAAAAACCGCCAAAGATTATGGTTTATACACCTTTGTAACCTTACACCATTTTACCTTACCTTTATGGATTGCACAAAAAGGTGGATTTGAAAATAAAAAGAATATAAAGCATTTTCTTACATATATAAAAACGATTCTTCCTTATATTGACAAATACACAGACGCGCTAATTACTATTAATGAACCTATGATATATACAAGTCAAGCTTATCTAAAAGGTAGATGGCCACCTCAAAAAAGGTCACTACTGAGTGCATTAAAGGTGCTTATTAATATGTTAAACGCCCACAAGCAAGCTTATAAATCGATTAAAAAAATGACGCCCCAAAAACCTGTAACTATTGTGTTTAATCTGGCTTGGTATCACGGTTCTAGAGACAATAAACTTCTACAGATACCCAACATATTATTAGCAAAGTTTAAATTTTATAAGCGATTTTTACCTCTTTATTATGTAAAAAATCACATCGATTACATCGGCCTAAACTACTATTTTACAAATCAATTTACAAAAATGCGCATTAAAAATCCTAATGATAAAGTAAGTGATATGGGGTGGTGGCTTACGCCTCAAAATATCTATTATGTATTAAAAGAACTTAACCGATTTAAAAAACCTATTGTAATAACTGAAAATGGTCTTGCAGATGCAAAAGATAAATACCGCCCATGGTTTATAAAAGAAACTATAAAAGCTATTAAAAAAGCCAAACAAGAAGGGGTAGATGTACGTGGATATTTTCATTGGTCTTTACTTGACAACTTTGAGTGGGCAGATGGGTTTTACCCAAGATTTGGGTTAATTGAGGTTGACTACCAAAATTTTAAAAGAACCCCACGAAAATCATATTATGTTTATGAAAAAGAAATAAAAAACGCAAAACTTACTTAACCTTTTTTAGCCGCTCAAGCTCATTATTGTATGCTTTATAAAAGTAACCTTTTTTATCAAGAAGCTTTTTAGCAGTGCCTTGTTCTATAATTTCCCCGTCTTTTAATACATAAATATAATCTGCATTAAGTATAGTAGAGTAGCGGTGTGAAACGATTATTACGGTTTGCTTTTTAAATGTGTCAAATATTGTATCTATTATCTCTAATGCAGAGTGTGGATCAATTGCACTGGTTGGTTCATCTAATATCAAGATATCACGTGGGGCATACAAGATCCTTGCAATATTTAATTTTTGCCATTGCCCAGTTGAAGGAGATACTCCATTTTTAAAAGTAGGTGACAACATTGTATCAAGCCCTTTAGGCCAGCTTTTTACATTGTCAAAAAGCTTAGCCTTCAAAACTGCATTTTTTAGGCGTTTTTTATTAATCTTGTACTGCTTCATAATAGTTGGCAAGATTACATCGTAATAAAGGTCCTTAACTTCACCTTTTAGTAGTTTTCTTATGTAAACTTTATACTCCTTTTTGCTCTTAAAAAATGAGCTGAAATAAAACTGCTCAAGTTCTAGACTTTTAAGACGCTTACTTTTTAAACTATCAAGCGCAATAAGCTGGGCAGCGCTAAGATACGGTAGTTGAGGAATATCTTGTGGCAATATGCTAAAGCAAGACAAGTAATCTTCTGGAATATACTCATATGGTTGGTACTTACCAACTTTTATGGTTCCGTTATATGTGGGGTAAAGCCCCAAAATAAGTTTTATTAACGTACTCTTACCAGCTCCGTTGTCTCCAACTATAGCCACGTTTTTGCCGTACGGGATATGCATATCTATATCCTTTAGCACCAAACTTTTACTTTGCGGGTACTTAAACCTTAACCTTTCAATCTGTATATTAACCCCTTGTAGACTACGCACCGACACAACGTAAAGTCTTTTAATCTTTTTTACTCCCTGATTTTTAACAATCTCATCAAACAAAACCTTTGAAACCTCGCCGTTTAAAAGCTTAAGAATCAACAAAATATAATATGACTCACTAAACACATAGTTTGCAGAGGTTATAAATGCTGAAACACTTGCCATAAAAGAACCCACATTTCTGTCAAGAAACATAAGTGTTCCATACTTTAGTTTTCCTAATAAGGCTTGCTTTACAAGAAATATAAATAAGCCAACCTCTGTTAACCAGTAAAACAATCTGCCAACAACAAAGTACTTTTTGGCAAGCTCTATGGTTGTATCAATATATGAATCCCAATGGATGTTGTCTCCAAAAGAAAATTTATCTATTATTAACGAGAAAATACCCAGAGCGCGCAGTTTAAAGTATGTATATATATCTTTTGCATCCCAAAGCACCCACCCTAAGGCGCGCGAAGCTTCTCTTAAACGATCAGCAGCCTTGTTACGGATTACAACAATCTTTTGCCATATGTAACCATAAAAAACAGAAGCTAGTAAAGGAAACACAACAAGTTGCCAGTAACCATAACCTAAAAATACAGACACAAGCAAAATGGCCCTAATAATGTTACGAAGTTGCCATAAAATTTCTTCTATTTGGGTAAATATATATTTAGGATCACGAATACGTTTACCGACTCTTTGATAAGCCTTGGTAAACTCTGGGTGCTCTATAACAACCGGCGGGGTACTGTGTAATATATTAAACCAACTTAAAGATATGTACGCATCAATTTTACGGTATATTTTCTCAAGCAAAAGATCCCACAAGCCAAATCTGCTATCGTTAATAAAATAATTAAAAAAACTTATTCCCGCAATAACAGCAAAAAGCTTAACTAATGCAGGATCCAATAACCCAGAAGGTGCGCTATATACCAGCACATTTATAACCTCAGCCGTAAGGTAAGAAACAACAATACCCAATAATGCCTCAACTACATTGTAAATAATAATTATTGCAAAATACAACCCCCCTATTGCCCTGTATACAAAAGACACTAACCCAAATATGGCAGATATTGACTCTTTGTAAGTAACATCCATTACCTCCCGCTTTACTAGGTGGGGTTTGATAGGATTTTTCCTTCTTGACTTTTTTAAAAAAGATAAAACCTTTTTTAAAAATCTACCAGACATAGGGGAATTTTATCATATGAATGGGACTCTAACCTACAAAATAACATAATGGAAAAGCAACCAAGCCTATACTACCAGGTTTTACGTTAAATCTACATTAATCCTACCCATGTTTCTACCTCTTCTGGAGTTAGGCCCCCGTGAGCCCCATAAAAACTTAACTTTGGAGGGTTTTTATGATACCACCACACCATATTGCCAGGATAAGGTAACACCACAAGATTACCAACTCTTTTAAGAAAACGCTTAGTAATGGTAGGTCCAAATAAACCTTTATCTATTAACTCTTTAGTTTTGTAGACTTCTGCTATGCCTTTTGTACACTTATGTAATAGGTCGTAAGCATCATCTAGATATTTCTCTTTTACATACATAAACATTGATCTTATTGAACCTGCTGGTATAAGAGGATACCCCTTTTTGCTTTTGCGCAAAAACATAGTTAACTTTGGGCAAATTTTGTTAAGAAAATACAAATTATCTGGATGGGTCCTGACCTGACCATGATCTGGAAAAATAACAAGAGCAGTTTTATCTATTATTTTAGCAAACCACGGCCAAAACTGTGTATCTAACAGATCAAGAAATTTACTAATCTCCTCTTCTGTTTTGGAAGAAGTTGGGCCATATTTATGACTAAAACTATCTATTCTTTCTGTATAAAAATGAACATATATGGGGGGACTATTGCTTTCTAAAATCTTAAACATTATATTAAACGCCTCAGAAATAGTAGAGTAGGGTATAACTTTTTCTGTGCCTTTAAATATGTTATTCGTATAGAGAGAGGGTGTATAGTCACTATTACCTATAAAATAAGACTTTACGCCAAGCTTGCTAATCTCTTGGGTTACGGTATTTTGAGGGAGAATTTGATTTATAGAGAGCCCATCCTTACTAAGATCTCTAACAGCCCTATTGTCAAAAACCTCCTTAAACTTTAAAGCATCAATAATAGCATCGGCCAACGGCTCATAGTAAAAAGCGTCTACAATTCCATGAACCCCAACGGGTAACCCTGAATTAATAGTTGTCCAATGTGTTGCTGTAGATGAAGGAAATTGAGAAGTAGTTTTAACTACCTTGCCGTATTTATCTATCTTTTTTAAAAAGGGATGCTCTCTAAACCGTTGCAAAAACCTGTATCCAAAACCGTCTACAAAAAGAAAAATAAGATTCTTTCTACCAGAAAGTAAACTAGCATCAAAAGTTAGGGGCACATCAGACATACTATATAACCCAAAGAATGCCCTAACTAATAAGGGCAGGTGGGAAAAATTGTTTGCGCTGTAATCTGGATAAGCCTTTTGGTAATTAGTAGATGGCATTTTTAAAATGATACCATAAAAAGATAGAAGAGCGGGGAAACCGTATACTTTACGGGTTGCCTAAAGCAACACCAAACAGTTTCCCCGCTGGGGGTCCCTCATTTGAGGAACCCCAAAGGCGGTTTGGGCGGCCCCCCACCACGCATGCGAACACGAACACTGGCAACAGCCACGGCAGTGTTCACCACTAGGGCGAACATAAAGAGGATCAAGGTCACTACCGTGACCCCATCCAGCACGATAGCCGCTAACGCGACGCCGGACATAAGTCCAGCCAGCCAGATCCACCCCTCCCTACACGGAGGGGGGAAAGATTCGGCGTACCCGTAGCGCGAGTGCATGATGCACCTCCTTTTGTCAAAATGAGATTACCAGTATTATACCACTACCCGTAACACTACATTATCAACGCAACATAAGTATGCACATCCGTAGGGAACTGAT
>WFZN01000062.1 GCA_015489555.1 Candidatus Dojkabacteria bacterium
ATAGTATATCACTTCTGTATGGAAGTTTAATATAAATTTAGGCTGGGGCGTGGGGCGAAACGGCCTTTGGTTTCTATCTTATACGTTATATCCGCTTGTCTCGCGGTGTGTTTGCTTAGGCCCCTAAAGTATTAGTGTTTCGCCCCACGCCCCTACCCCCGTATTGTTTATTTCCCTTCTACTCTTGTTTGTTTTTAAACTGCGTGCTACAATGTACTAAAGCTAAGTTAACTTTGCTCTAATATGAAAAAGTTCCTTAAAACTTTGGCTTTGGTGTTTGTGGGTTTTCTTGTTTTTTTGGCAGTAGTCTTATATTCATCATATAAAGCTTTAACAGAGCCTGTGTATGCTCAGCTTGCTGCTACTAAAGAAGGCAACATAGAGAAAGCTTACAACGATTACGTATCAGATTCTTTTAAAAAGAATACAAGTTTTGAAGAGTTTAAAACTTTTGTTACAAAATATTCTGCAATTGCTAAAAATAAAAAAGCAAGTTTTACAACATGGAAAGTAGAGGGTAAAAAAGGGTATCTACAGGGTACGCTTACAGGTGAAGATGGTTCTACTCTTTTGATTGAGTATGAGCTTGTAAAAGAAAATGGCCGATGGAAGATTCTTACCATAAAGCCAGCGGATGGGGGGTTATCAGAGAGTAAAACTGACAACAAGCAAGGTTTAACAGCCTCTCTGGATGATTATAAATCCTTTAACCGTACGGAGTTTGGTTATAGTATTAAGTATCCTAAAGATTGGATATGGCAACAAGAGAAGGAGGCGACCATAAATTTTAGTGGTCCTAAAGATACCGAGGCTTACTTTGTAACAGTAACTGTTCAGAGTTTAGCCACAACTCAGATGGGTGGCATGTACAACAGCGTAGATGATGTAGTAAATGACTTGCTTTCCCAGGTTAAAAGTGCTAAAGATTCTAGTGTATCAGAGATTGAAACCTTTGAATTTAGTGCCGAAGATAACACAAAAGTAAAAGCTAAGCGTTTTGTTGCCGAGTATACACTAGAAGGTCAGCCTTTTAAGCAGTTAATTGTAGTTGTACCAAGGGCAGATCAAAAGATTATATACACATTTTTTTACACTGCCCCTAGGTCCTTATATGACAAGTATTACGGTTATGCCAAGAATATGTTTGCTACGTGGCGGTTTTTTACGCCAGATGATAAGCAATCTATCAGGGATAATGGGTCTTCTAAGGAGCAAGCTTCTGTAATATTAGAAGTTATAGATAAGCCATCTATCATAACGGATTTTTATAAGCCCTACTCTATTACTTTGCGTATTACAAATAAAACCAAGAGTACTATACGGGCCTTAGATTTCTCTACATTTAGTACCTACAAAGATGGTAAAGATACTTATTTTTTAGGAGTATGTTGTACTACTAATAACAACCAATCATGTTGGACAACTCTTGATTTGGCGGCCAAATGTGATGTTACTGGAGGTTACGATATTGTACGTTTTAACACGTTTTCAGATATCAAACCAAACACTACTGCAACCGTTACATTAAATTTTTGCGGCAGTGCCTTTGAGGAGATAGCTTTATTTGATAGTAATGGTAAATCCACGCTGGGTGCAGATTTAAATTGTAAAATAGATTTATATTATCGTACAGCGAAAAGCAATAAAGATATTATAATGGGTAGCTCACAGCCTTTTACAGTACGCTTTTAATGGTAAGTTATTAGTTCTTGCATTCTAACGCATATTTTTGTGCTACTTTAATATCATCCCAAGGGTATTCTTTTATTTCGCCAGTTTTGGTAACAAAGGCAAGGGTATGTTCATGGCCTTTTCCAGTTATAAGTACTATATCATTAGGTTTGGCTATTTCTATAGCTTTTTTTATGGCATCTTCACGGCTTTTGGGGCTTTGTTCAAAAAAGTTATATACAAATTTGCCTCCAATGTCGTATAGATGATAAGTTGGGTGTTCTTCTAGCACTTTTTTGTTGCGTTTAGCAGTGATCATCGCGCTTAATATCTGTTGGTTTATTTCAAACAGGTTTTCCCGCCTTGGGTCTTCAGCTGTAAGTACAATTATGTCTGCATACTTGTATGCAACCCTACCCATGCCGGGTCTTTTACCCTGGTCTCTTGATCCAGCTGTACCAAATACGATAATTATTCGGTTGTAGTCAGATTCGTCTCTAAATGATTTAATCTCACGCAAAAAGTGCTTTAATCCATACGGAGTATGGGCAAAATCTACAATTATTAAAGGGTGCATTTTTACAATGTGTTCTCTACCTATTGGTAATTTAAAGCTCTTTAGTGATGTTATTGCTCTTTGGTGAAGCGTTTTTTGGCGAGGTAAAACACTTAATACACTTGTTAGACCAAAATTGGCATTTTTTACAAAAAAGCGAGAGATTGCGTTTATATGGGTATTTTGTGAGATCTTATATTGAGGAACGATTACTCTAAAGTTAATTCTAGATGTTAGTTTATCTTTTTGTTCTAATATCTTGCGTTCTTGTATATGCGAGTATAGAAAAATCTCGCTAGTTATGGGCTCGTTAGCAGGGTCATAAGTGCTTGCCTTTGTAAGAAGTGTATTATATCTTTTAACAAAGTAATTAATATCAATAACGCGCTGTAAAACCTTAGGAGACGTAATAAGATATCCATCTTCTTTAAGATGTCTTGTTACAATTAGAGACTTTGCGTAATGGTATCTTAAGGCAGTTTTATGAAAGTCAAGGTGCTCTTTGCTAAGGTTTGTAATTACCACCCTATCAAATTTTAAGCCTGCTAGCCGCATTTGTATTAGTGCATGGGACGAAACCTCCAAAACAAGGTGCTTAAGTTTTAATTTTTGGGCTATAGATAGGTAGTTTAGTAATTCATCTGTATCTGGAGTTGTTGCATGAGGACCTGTTTCAAAGTTTGTTTCTTTTTTACCATCAAAATAAGTAACTCCCACTGTGGTAATCATACCTACTGGAATGTTAAGAGATTTAAAAATATGATAGATTATGTTACAGGTCGTGGTTTTCCCGTCGGTACCGGTTACACCATATAGTTTAAATGGATATGGTTTTACAAAGTAAAAAGGCAATAGT
>WFZN01000063.1 GCA_015489555.1 Candidatus Dojkabacteria bacterium
GTATAGTATTTTGTATTTTGCTTATCGTCATACAAGAGATGGAATCAGGGTGTTAAAAAACACAAAAGAGTATATATACGTTGAGGTTGATGCAGCAATTTATTGGGATAGTCTTGTAAAATACGCTTTATCTCGTGGATGGTTTGGGGCGGAAAACCTTTCCGGAATACCCGGAAGGGTGGGCGCTGCTGTAGTACAAAATATTGGGGCTTATGGAGTTGAGATACAACAGTTTGTACGCAGAGTACTGGTATGGGATACAGTAACTAACCGTATACGCTGGTTCCTCCATTCTGATTGCAACTTTGGGTATAGAGGTTCTGTTTTTAAGGGTAATCAGCGGTTTAAGGTGCTTAAAGTCATATTTCGTTTCTCTAAGCGGTTTAAGCCAGTACTCTCTCATGGAAATTTAAGGAATCTAAGTGCTGACGGATTGACTGCCTATGGCTTAAGGAAGCTTATACTGCGCATTAGAGCCCAAAAACTTGAGTCTTTTATAAAACGTCCTAATGTGGGTTCATTTTTTGTAAATCCATTGGTAGATTGGGAGACTTTCAACCTTCTTAAGAAAAAATATCCAAATATCGTTGGTCACAGGAATGATGGAGGTTATAAGATATCGGCTGGTTGGCTTATTGATAATCTGGGTTTTAGAGGATTTAGGTTAGGTAATGCTATGGTTTCATCAAAACACGCTTTAATATTGGTAAATATTGGAGATGCTAGGGGATATGATGTGTTTAGACTAGCAACGTTTGTTGCTAAGCACGTTTACGAGGAATATGGTCTGCGTTTGGTACCCGAACCTGTGATTGTATATGAGGGGGAGATATTAACTTCAGAAGAGTTCTGGCAGTTTATAGATTAATGTTTTGTCAAGGCCAATATGTGCTTGTTTTTAGAACTTTTAAAGGTTTAGTGTTTCTGTTTGGGCTCCGCCATTTGCACCAAAATTACATGGTCAGGCATATCGTTGCAATTTGTCTTATCCAAAAACTATATAGTCATATACCCTAGTTTTCTTTTAAGTATTGTCAATTTGGGGGTAGATATTTCACGCGCTTTAGTAACTCCTTCTTTCATACTAGTTTCTAGCATGTCTTTATGGGCAAGGTATTCTTGAATCTTGGCACGTAAGGGCTCTATATATGAAATTACTGCCTGAGCGACTATTTCTTTGAATTTTGCATAATTATAGTGTGAGTATTCGTCTACGATGTTTTCAATTGGCTTGTTAGTAACTAGACTCAAAATAACTATAAGGTTACTAATTCCCGGTTGCTCCTGGGGGTTATATTGTACCTTATTAATATTATCAGTAACAGCACGTTTAAATTTTTGATAGATCTTATCATTTGAATCAGTAACAAAAATGACCCCTTTATAAGATGAAGCTGATTTACTCATCTTTTTAGTTGGATTGCTAAGGTCCATAATTTTTGCCCCGAATTTTCGTATTTGGGCAGTGGGGAGTTTAAAGACGTTACCGTATGTATTGTTAATACGTTGAGCAATTTCTCTAGTATATTCAAGGTGTTGGCGTTGGTCTTCTCCTACGGGCACGATATCTGTATCATAAAGTAATATGTCTGCAGCCATAAGTGCTGGATATGTTAAAAGTCCAGTTGGTATGCTTTTACCTTCGTTTTTTAGCTTTTTACGTTTGTCTTTATACTGTGTCATACGTTCAAGCCAGCCGATTGGGGTTTGGGTTTGGATTATCCAGGCTGCTTCTGTGTGATCAGGGTTATGTGATTGGACAAATATTATATGCTTTTTAGGATTAAATCCAGCTGCAAGATATGTAGCCAAAATAAAATAAATAGCCTCTTTAAGTTGTTTAGGGTCATGAGGAACAGTTATAGCATGATAATCGGCTATAAAGAATATGCCTGTGGCGTTTTCATGTTTTTTAAGCTCTTCTTCCCATAGTGATATTGCTCCTATGTAGTTTCCAAGATGTACTTTTGAGGTTGGTTGAATACCTGAGAGTATGCGCATCCGTAATTGTATTACATTTTATACACAATCGGAATACCAAGATTATTAAGGACCTTTTGCATAATGGAAGCAAAAATAATAACAAGGTTAAGCCTTAGAGCTTTAACTTTGTCGTCCCTTTCGTTTATAACTGAGTGTTTCTCGTAGAAGCTGTTAAAAGCGTTTGCAAGGGCAAATGCATATTCAGCGTATATTGCGGGTTCTAAATTCAGAGCTGATTCGTATAATACTTCGTCGTGCTTATAGAGTAGGTGTATTAATTCTTTTTCATATTGAGAAAATGTATAGTTGTTTGGTATTTGTATATTAGGCAAGATAGTAAGGCTATGTAAGTTGTTTTGATTCGCTTTTTGGATTATATTATAGGCCCTTACAAAGGAGTACTGTAAATATGGCCCTGTTTTACCAGTATAGGAGGTTGCCTCTTCAATATCAAATATAATATCTCTTGTTACTGTGTAACTTATAAGTTGATAGCGTATTGCGGCAACGGTAATGGCATCAATATCAATTTGTTTTTTAAGATGAGGGGCGTCTTGATATGTTTTTTCTACCTTTTCTTTAATTACTTGTTTTACTTTCTTAAAAAGGTCTTTAGACTTAATGCCTATACCTTTTCTACCCGACATCGGATATGACTTGCGGTTATCACTGGTATCTATTCCTAACAAGGCAGCTGTTTTAGGAGATAGCGAGACAACTCCATATGGGATATGATAGATAACATCTTTTTGATTAATTATTTCTTCAACGGCTTCCCTTACTACTTGTTGTGGGTACGATTGTCGGTAGTCAATAACATTGATAACTATATCTGCTTGTCCAAAACGGTTTGGTAGTTGTTGCCCGGTTGGATCTGTTTGATATAGGTCTTTTTGAGGAGTATATAATTTGCCTTCCCAGATACTATATTTAAAGTCGGTATTTAGGGCGCCTACTTTCCATAGGTGGTAGGCTATGTCTTTTGCAGTATACACTTTTGTGCCATTACTTCTTACAAGTATTTTAGGTTCAGCGATATTTGGGCTTTTAAAAACCCAGCAGCCAGCGTATTTGCCTGTTTTATAGTATTTTATAAGGCCTTTTTGTTTAAGAAGTTCAAAGGCTGTCTCCCATAGCTTAAAACCAATAATGTCTCGTTCGTATATCAGTAAATTATGAGTAATACCGAGTTTATTAAGTTCATAAAGATGGTGGTCAACTATTTTCCTAACTAACCTTTGCGATATCTTAAAATATTCTCCTTGTTGGGATTCAATTTGGTGGAGTATTTCTTCGCGCAGCTTTATAAGGTCCTGTTGTTTATTTTCGTTTTTTAACTCTTTATGAAATTTAGAATAGATATCCCAACAGTAGTCATCAAATGCTTTAGAGTCTTCTTTGGGTTGACCAAAGAGGGTTAATGCAGCAACAGTATCTGCAACCTGTACTCCGGTATCATCAATATAGTTCTGGATCTCTATTTTTACGAAGAAATTTTTAAGGATACGAGCCAATGTGTCCCCTAATATAGCGTTACGCAGGTGCCCTATGTGCATGGCTTTATTGGGGTTTACTGAGGTGTGTTCAATAATGACCTTCTGCTTAACTTTGGGGAGAGTATTATTCTGTGATTGTAGTGTGTCATAAAGTACCTTGGTAGTATCAAGATAAAAATTTATAAATCCAGGTGAAGCCACTCTAATATCGTAGATTATAGGAGGTAGGTTGTTTTTCATTTTTTCAATAAGTATCTTGGCAATCTCTACTGGTTGTTTTTTAAGGAGCTTTGATAGTATTAATGCAACATTGGTAGAGTAATCTCCGAAATGAGAATGTTTGGGGCTGTTAATAGTAAAATTTACAGGTTCTGTAATGTCAAATTCTATGATTGAATCTCTAATAATTTTTGATAATTTGCTTTTCATCTGTTTATCCTGTCTTAAATTTGCAGGTAGGTTTTTAAGTTTTAGCATTGTGTGATTATATATTGAATATGTGTGTTATGTAAATAAGGAGCATGTGCCACGTCTGTTCTGTTTAGTGTTTGGTTAAGAGAGAAGTATGTATATATCGTGTCTGGTCGATTAGGTGCTTAGCTAATAACACTATAGAATCCAACAATTGCTAAACTTATATGAACGTTTAGTGATGCGCCTTTTCCGTACATGGGAACAAAAACAGCATCAAAAACCTTTTTGAGTGTGTTTTTAGATATACCGTGTTCCTCGTTCCCTACTATTAAAGCAAATCTTGATGGGAATTCAAAACTGTAAAATGGCACGGCAAGATTAGTAAGTTCTAGAAGGATCGGTTTAATATTGACTCTCTTTAAGTGTTGTACAACCTTGCCTGTGTTCTCAATGTGTTCCCACGGGACAGATTTTTCTTTGTGTCTTGAAACCTTTGTAAGATCTTTACCAAATGGTGGCTTAGGAGTACTACCTACAAGATAGATCTTCTTTACTTGGAGAGCATCAGCTGTTCTGAATATCGCTGCAACGTTTCTGGCATAACTTAGGTTCTCTAACACAAAATAGATTTCCTTATCGTGCTTAAAGTGTTTCATCAAATTTTTAATTTCTTGCTTTCTAAGCAGAAAATGCCCGTATCTATTTGGGTGCATCAAGGAGCTTGGTTAATTTTAGATACAAAGCTGAATACATTAGAATCATCACAAAACCAACAAGACTAAGATTTGGAATAGATAGCCCAAGGATTTTAATTTGTATTATTGTGCAGTCTGTGGTGTTTTTAGCTTGACACAAGGTAAAGCCCGGCCAACTTAAGGCCTGGATCATTGAGTGGTATAGTGCTACAATCCCGCCTAAGATAGAGAAAATTGCGGTATATTTTATTTTAGTAACCGTTCTTGCAAAGGGAGCTAGCCAAATGATAAGTAGTGGATACCAGAATATGCGTTGTAACCAACAAAGATAACAGGGGGTAAATTTAAGGTAATACTCAAAAAAAAGAGAACCTATAACAGAGATAAATATAGTGATTACAATCAAGATTGGGGTTGCTTTTAATATGAAGTCTAGGTATCGTCGGTTAATATATATCTGCATGGTCTGCGTCTTTATACGTTATACGGCTTTCGGGGTGGCGGGATTCGAACCCGCGACCTCTCGGACCCGAACCGAGTGTGCTCCCACTGCACCACACCCCGCATATACCTATTTTAACTTAGCAGCTTGAAATACTTTGTAAAGTATTGGACGGGATGCTAACCCCATAGACTTAATCTATCCCCCATATTCCTTTTTTGTGTATTCTTGCTTGAGTCTCTGCTGTTTTAAAAAGTTTTTGGTATTTTACATCAGGGGGGTAAGGAGTTGCAAAAGCATACCCTTCTTCTACAAGTTTTAGGTTTACAAAAGTGCCATCTGGTAGGTATACGTACCGTAGTAATCTGCCATACTTGTCTGTTTCTGATACATCTTTCTCTAGTCGGACGAGCTTTTTGTACACAAGTTGGCTGTTAAACTGCTTTGCTTCGTATGCTAATTGTTTTACCTGAGGCCGTTTATCTGAGAGTTCCGGGGTGTTTATGCCAATATAACGTACTCTTTGGCCCGTCTCAAGTACTATGGTGTCACCGTCAATTATTCTTATTACCTTTAAATATCCATGTTCTCGTAGCCATGCTTGCTGTTTATAAGATGTGTAAGACTGATAAAAATAATAAGAGGTTATAACAACGAACAAAGCTTTGGTTAAGAATCGGGTTGCCTTTAGTAAAGCCTTTTGCATTAACAGATTATAATTGTAATATGTTAAAGGATTTACCTAATGCGTATAATTAGAAAGTATGTCACCAAGGCGCAAACGAACAAAGGTTACTATCAAAAGCAAAGAAGTGCAAGCCTTGCTTGGCCTTTTGATAACAGGGGCAGGCATAACTTTGAGCCTTGTTGACACAATAGAAGGGGTTATTCCAGAACTGCTCTATGCGTACTTTGGTGAAGGAATAATACCTCTGGGGGTATTACTAGTTTTATGGGGATTACGTTTTTTGCGTATCAAACAGCGTTTCAATGATAATAAGGTTCTGTTTGGCGTTTTTACTCTTTCAATGTTTTGGATTACACTATTGGCTTATTTTAATCATGTTTTTGAAACTGATTTTAATCCAGGAATACTTGGAACAGCCTTACACGAATACCTTTGGAATTTTTTAGGAACAATACTTGAGGGTATAACGCTTTTGATAGTTTTTTTACAGGGACTAGCCTTAATATTTGGCTCTACTGTTATCGATTACCTGATTGGTCTTATGGGGCTACTTGGTAAGGTCACTGACGTTGCCTGGAGGTATATTATAGACAGTGCTAAAAAGTTTATAAGAAAAGGTAAGGAGAAGGGAAGGCAGTTAATTGATATACAAACAGAGGAGTTGCCAAAGCGCGATAGTCCTAACGGCGGGCTAGAAACGGACCCGGCCCAAAAAATATATACGGAGCCGCAAGTGGTTTCACTAGAGGCACAACGAAATACTGCCAAAGGTATAGTAGGTGAAAGTTTAAAAGGTAATGTTGCTGACACACTTGCTGATGAACAGTTAAAGGCGGAGGAGCTTGCCGAGGAGATACAGCATGCGGGCAAAGTTACAGTAGAAGTAAAAGATATATTGCATGAGCCAGCTTCTTCAGAGGATACCCCAGATTTGCCAGATTATTTAAAACGTTTTTATGATTTGTATAAGGAGCGATTCAAGGGGTGGAAACCCGGATCGCTACCAGATATATTTTTACCCCCTGTTAAAGAAGAGGTGTCTGCAGAAGAGATAGAAGAGGTTAGTAAAAGAATAGAGCAGGTGCTGGAGAGTTTTAAGATTCACGCTAAAGTAACAAAGGTTTTTGTGGGTCCATCGGTGATTGAATATGCTGTAAACCTTGCTACAGGTGTTAAAGTTGCTAAAGTAAGAAATCTTGCTAAGGATATTGCGTTAGCCATAGCAGCACCGTCAGAATCTATAAGGGTTGAGCCAATAGCTGGTACTTCTCTAATAGGTATTGAGGTGCCTCGTAAAAGACCAAGGATGGTACGAATAATTGAAATTATAGATACTGCTGAATTTAAAAACCCGCGTTATAAGCTCCCCCTTGCTATTGGGAAGGATATACATGGCAAACCGGTAATACTTGATCTTTACGATATGCCTCATTTGTTAATAGCTGGAGCTACAGGATCAGGTAAATCTGTGGCGATAAACTCTATAGTAGCAGGCCTTTTAACCCGTTTTACACCAGATGAATTAAAGCTTATTATGGTTGATCCAAAAATGGTGGAAATGGAACCGTATAATGGTGTTCCCCATCTTTTAACTCCTGTTATTACTGACATGAATCAAACGGGCATGATGCTTGATTGGTTGATATTTGAGATGGAGGAGCGTTACAAGTTATTTAAGCAATTTAAGACGCGTAACTTAAGTGAATATAATGCTCAGGCCCAGGTAAAGCTCCCGTACATTGTTCTTATTATAGATGAAATGGCAGATTTGATATTAACGAAGAAATCGGAGGTTGAAAATAAAATTGTACGTCTTGCACAACTTGCGCGGGCCACAGGAATACATCTTATTTTAGCTACGCAGAGACCAAGTGTAAATGTAATTACAGGTCTTATTAAAGCAAATATTCCGGCTCGGATAGCCCTTGCTGTTGCAAGCGGAGTAGACAGTAGGGTGATCTTAGATCAAGTTGGAGCCGAAAACTTACTTGGTAAGGGTGATATGCTGATTAAGACGCCTAATCAGATGAAGCTTCGTAGGGTGCAGGGGGCTTTTATAAGTACAGACGAGGTTAATAAGCTTACCAGTTTTATGCGGGAGCAAGTTACACAGTTTGGTTATAAACAGGAGGAAATCTACCCTGAAGAAGTGTTAAGTTACCTTACAGGAAATGTTACACCAACCCAACTTGCTCTGACCACCAACGCTGATCCTCTGTTAAAAGATGCTATTGAGCTTGTGGTTAAAGAACAAAAGGTGAGTGCTTCAGGTCTACAGCGTTATTTAAAGATCGGTTTTAATAGAGCAGCAAGGCTTATTGACGAAATGGAAAAAATGGGCATAGTAAGCCCCCTTATCGGTAATCGCAGGAAGGTACTTATAAACAGTCTTGAGGAATTGGACTTGTAAAGTTTGTATCAGCTAGAAACCCCTGCACATTGTTTGTAGCATGCCACATTGTTCGTATTAATCCGTTTAATTTGCGCTATAATCACGTATGAATTTTCAAGAATTGATAGAGCGTTTAAATGATTTCTGGTCGCAACAGGGTGCCTTAATCGCACAACCATATGGAATAGAGGTGGCAGCTGGCACAGCCAATCCGCACACCTTATTTAGGGTCCTTGGTCCAGAACCATATAACGTTGCTTATGTTGAACCCTGTAGGCGCCCAGCAGATGGTATGTATGGTGCTAATCCAAATCGCTTACAGCATTATTATCAATATCAGATAATTTTAAAGCCAGCGCCTCGATTTAATACCTACCTTTATATGCAAATGCTAGAGCATTTAGGGATTAATCCTGCAGAGCATGATCTCCGATTTGTAGAAGATAACTGGGAATCCCCCTCTTTGGGAGCATGGGGCGTAGGTTGGGAGGTATGGCTTGACGGTATGGAAGTTACTCAGTACACATATTTTCAACAGGTTGCGGGTATTCCTCTAGAGGTACCAGCTCTAGAGATCACTTTAGGGCTTGAACGTTTGGCAATGTATCTGCAAGATAGAAAACATTACAAAGATATTTTATGGAATAACAAGGTACCATACGGAGCCCTCTTTTCAAAGCACGAATATTACCAGTCAAAATTTAATTATGAAGATGCTAGTATAGATCGGGCCCAAAAGTTATATAAAATCTACCGGCAAGAGGCACTTGACCTTCTAGAAAAGAAGAATTATTGGGCCGCATATGACATGTTACTTAAAATGTCTCATGTTTTTAATATCTTGGATGCCCGAGGGGCTATTTCGTACAATCAGCGCGTTGCAAGGTTTAAAGAGATGGCAAAAATTGTTAATAGGGTCGCTACGTTCTATCTTAAAGAACGTAAAGAATTAGGGTATCCTCTAAAACGATCAACTAATGTACTTAGCTACAAACCCAACGAGACTACATGGATAAGTTTTAAGCAAGAGCATCCAGTTAAGGTTCCTGTAAATAAGAAAGAAAATGTGGGAAACATCTATGTGTTAGAACTTGGTTTTGAAGAACTGCCCACATGGTATTTAGGGAAGGTTTTTAATATGTTAACTTATGAGTACATTAGAAAATACCTTGAGGAATATGGTATAAAAGACCCTAGGGTTGACGTGATTTTAACCCCACAACGGATAGGCTTTATATGGTATAACGCTTTAAAGGAAGTTACTCTTGAACAAGAAATCAAAGGGTTACCTTATAAGATTGCCTATAAAGATGGTAAACCCACTAAGGCATTAAACGTTTGGCTCAAAAAATACGGTCTTTCAGAAGCTGATATAACATGGAAAAAGGAAAAGAAAGGCAAGATAGCCTATGTTAAAGCGGTTAAAAAGATATCATTATCTCAGATTGCAACTAACTTAATAAAGGATATTTTGGGTAATATACAAGCGCCTACTGCACGATGGGATGGTTCTGGCCATGCATTCGTGCGCCCCTTGCGGTGGATATATTCGCAATTTAACAGTGATCTTATTCCTGTAGACTATTTGGGGGTAAAGGCTGATACATTTACGTTAACACCACGTTTTGTCAGTCCGCATAGGATACGCTTTTATAGTGCTGACGAATATCTAGAATTCAAAGAATATTTTGAACTTTACTTGAACCCGACCAAACGCCTAAGCTTTATTAAACAAGAGGTTAGTAAATACGGTTTTAACAAGGAGAGTTCTATGATTTTGGAGAATCTCTTTTTAACAGAGTCGCCAAAGTTACTTTATTACATACTTGATAAAAAGTATCACATTTTACCGTTTGAGCTTGTAGAAGCCATCTTGGCTAAGAATCAACGTTTTTTGGTGTATACACATAATAAAAGTGTGCGCTTTATCGTCGTGGCTAATCAACATATGAATGCTCTAAAGCGGGCAGATGTACTAAAGAATATCTCAACAGGTTATCTTAAAGTGACCACAGCACGCCTAGACGATGGTTTGTTTTACTTTAAAAGGGATACAAAGAAAGATTTAAAAGAATATAGATCTGATTTACAAAAGATTCCATTTAGTTTGCAAAGTGGTAGTTATTACAACAAGGTAATGCGTATAACCGAATTGGCAAAACGCCTGGCGGATACCTACTCGCTTAATTTATCTAGCGACTTTGATACTGTGCTTAGTTTGGTAAAAAATGATTTAGCAACGTATTTGGGGAATGAGTACCCTGAACTTGAAGGAATAATAGCGTCAAGTTATGCGGCTTTACAGGGTTACAGCAAAAATATAGTACAGATTCTGCGTGACTACGTTGATAATAAGCCCAAAACCTTTGAGGGGTGGTTTGTAGCACTACTTGATACTTTAGACTCTGTTGTAACGCTCATGCAGGAGGTTGATATTAATAAACTTGGTAGTAAGGATCCCTACTTTGTCAAAAAGTATATTTCAAGGTTGATCAGGTTGTTGACCGTTGAGAACAAACTAACGCGCAGAATAAGTCTGGTAGATATGCTAAGAATAACTGAGCAGATTCTTGGTAAGCAAGGAGTAACCGTACGAGTCCCCCCAGAGCGTATAATAGGAGTTATTAAGAAGCGTTTTATTAAGGAGTATGTCGGGGTTCTAGGGGTTTCGTTATTAAAAGCGATTGCTTTTAATAGCTCAGATAACCTACTTCAAAAGTATACTCTGGTTAAGATGCTTCAGACTCTTGATTCTAATAAACTTAAAGATATACTTACGGTGTTAAAAAGGGTACATAATATACTAAGAAAGGCCAATTTAGATGATATTGACCCCCGATTTAATGGCCAAGAGCCCTTGACTAAGTATGAGCAGGAGTTATATAACTTTGTGATACGTTTCCCTAATACCCCAGGTGAATTTATTGAAAAGATAGATAAGCTTTCTAGTCTGTTAGGAGGATTTTTTGACAATGTTCTAGTTTTTTCCCAAGATGTAAATCTTCGTAATCAACGAGTGGCTTTACTTAAAATGTTGGATGAGAAACTACGTAGTTTTATAAATACAGAGAAATTGTGGGAATAAAAAAGAGTGTGGGTAAAACGCTAGGAGGTAGGTTTTTACCTTAACTAGTATTTGGAACGTGCGGATGTATTATATAGACAGAAAGGTGCAGCGAAACCGTTTGGCCCCACGCCCGAGATAATCTGTTTTAGTCTTTAAGGTAAGGATGTATAAAACGCTCTACAATTTCGCTAGCTGCAGTTTTGGCTGCTTCTGATAAGATCTGTATATAAGGTTTTTTAAACGGTGTTAGTAGATAATCAGCTGGTTGCTTAAATAGTTGCCTTCTTCGGGGTATATCAACCCCTAAACGAACAAAGTATACATTAGTAAGTTCAATTACAGATGCTAAAGATTTTACGCCGTTGTGGCTTTTGGTTGTTTTCCCTTTTGATATTTTGTATTTACCAAGAGGTATATCAAGGTCGTCGTGAGCAACAATTATGGCTGTACTTTCACCAAGAAGAGTGGCTACACTCAAAATACATTTGTGTACCAGATTCATATAAGTTAGTGGATAGAGAATATATACGTGTACAAAGGGGTAAACATACGTATATTGTTTGCAGAGTTTTGTTTTTTGAGTATTGATGGCTGTATGAGGTAGTTTTTTAAGGTATACAGCTAAAGCATCAAGGAATACAAATCCTGCGTTATGTGGAGTATTTTTATATTTGGCAGGGTAATTGCCCAATCCAATTATAGTGATTTGGTAAGGATCCATATAGTAGTAATATATACCAGAATGCAGTAAAATAAAATACGATGCATATCAAGGTAAAGGGAGCAATTCCTAAGGGTACTGTTATAGTCTCAGGAAACAAAAATGCCGCATTACCAGTAATTGCAGCTTCCATGTTATCTAGAGGAAAAGTTGTGTTACATAATATACCTAACATTGTAGATGTACAGCTTTTTATAGAGTTTTTAAAATCTATTGGGGTTAAGGTAACGTATTCCCCTCAAGAGGAAAAACTTGAGTTAGACTATTCACGGTTTAAAGATAAGAAGGTTATAGAGATAAGAGAGCCAGGGCGTTTGTCTAAGATAAGAGCAGTTATACTCCTTCTTGCAGCACTAGTTACCCGCTTTGAGAAGGTAGTATTTAGGGGGTTTTTCACGGGCTGTAGTTTAGGGAGCAGGCCCCTTACCGTACATTTTAGGAACCTTGAGCGTTTGGGAGTAATTGTCAAAATTAGTTCTAAGGGTATTATCTTAAAGCGCGGGAGGAGTGGTCTTGGGAGGAATTCTTATATATATCAGAAAGAACAATCTGTTACAGCTACTGAAGTGGCTATGATTGTTTCTATGGGCCGTAGAGTACAGACTACAATTTATAATGCAGCTTGTGAACCCCATGTACAGGATTTAGCTTTATTTTTAAAATCTCTAGGGGCAGTAATTACCGGAGAGGGGACAAACCGGCTGGTATTGAAACCGCCAAGCCGGTTTGCACACAAAGTTGAGTTTGCTATTCATAGTGATCATCATGAATTAGCAACCTTCTTGGCCATCTCAAGTGTGCAGCCCGGGAGCGTTAATGTAATTCACAATTTATCTGAAGACTTCTTATTACCGTTTGATTCCGTATTTAACACATTTGGCTATAAGGTGGTAACTGTTGATATTCCTTCTAAAGAGGTTCAAGCAATATATGAAAAAAACGCTAATGTTTTGCCTAAAGTTGTTGCGGTAAAAGGAGGAGTAAGAGTAAGTAAATTGCAGAGATTAGAGGCAAGGTCAAAGTATACTGTGTATAATGGAGGTTATATAACGATTAAACCCCATCCCTGGCCGGGGTTACCTGTTGATTTATTACCTTTATTTGTGCCGTTGGCTGCTTATCACACCGAGCCAATCCTTTTTCATAATTGGATGTACGATGGGGGCTTGTTTTGGACTTTAGAACTACGCAAAGCAGGCGTAAAAGTATTAATGGCAGACCCTCACAGGGTTTTGATTCATAGAGGTAAGCAGTACCGCGGGGCAACTTTTGAAGCTCCGTATATAATAAGGGCGACTATCGCTTTGGTTATCTTTGCGTTGAGTCTTAAGCAAGAGAGCATTATTTTAAATGCTGATACAATTTATAGGGCTCATCCTAACTTTATTGAAAAATTGAACACACTGGGGGTTGTTATAGAAAAGATTTGATGGGGCGTGGGGCGAAACGTTAGGGGCTAGGTAGATTTCAACTTTAACTAGTCCTTAAAACATGTGAATGCATTATATCGGGTGTAAAGCGCGGTAAAACCGTTTCGCCCCACGCCCGTCTATTGCATAATCTATGGACAAAATTTGTGTTAAAATCCATATGAAGATGGGGCGCTCTCAATATAATATCTTGTAATATGCCAAGAATGTTTATCGTATTAGAGGGCCTAGATAGAGCTGGGAAATTTACCCAGCTTCGTTTGCTTTTTAAGAAACTAGTTAAAGATAAAGTTAATGGTAGGCCTTTATCTAAGAGGGGGTTTCAACCTGTTTTGGGGGGAGACAGGGTGTTAACAACGGCAGATAATCTTGCTGGGGAAAATGTGATTAACACTTTAGTAAGTCAATTTAAAGATAGTGGGTTAGACGTAGTTACTTTTTCCTTCCCGCAATATCATGATACTTTTTGGGGGCGTTTTATTGGCAAGGCCTTAAGGGGAGAATTCGGAGCTTGGGATAAGGAGAATCCCTATCTTGCTTCAATACCATATGCTTTGGATAGGTTCGCGGTTTCTAGGCGCATTAAAAGAGCATTAAATGAGGGGAAGATCGTGATTGCTGACAGGTATACCACCTCAAATTACTTGTATCAGGCATCAAAAATTGATTCTGAACTAGAGCAGGCTAGGTTTATCGATTGGCTTGAAGATCTTGAGTATAGAGTTTTAAAGATTCCACGGCCGGATATTGTGTTTTTTCTTGATGTTATGCCTGAAATTACCATGGAAAGAGACATATATGACGATGCTAAAAAAAGGTATCTGAAGAATGCTAAAGATGTTAATGAAGAAAATATTGATTTACAGATGCGTGCGTATAAAATGGCACTTAAACTTTCTGAAAAGTGGCCCAACTATTTTGTTAGAGTAAGGTGTGTGGATGCTGAGGGCGAAGTTTTAAAGCCAGAAATAATAAGTGAGCAGATCTATAATTTCTTAAAGCCGATTTTAGAGGAGTAGCAGTATTAACTTGCAGTGATGTATAATAGATAAACAAGCTTGGCTTAGATCTAACTAAGTTATAAACTATATAGCAATGGAGTATCTAAAGCTTATTTTGCCCGTGTATATTTGGGTTTTGTATGTAAGTTTATTGTTAGCTATTCTATACTTTATTTATTTTGTAAAATTTTCAGCGAAAGTTAGGCCACATCGTTTGATTATATGGCGTGTATTTAATGTTTTGGTGGCAGGTATCATTTTTAAGGTGTCTGCGACATATCTTGACAGCTTAACCAGTGTGGGTAGAATTTTTACACTTATAGCATTATCTTTAGTGGCCGTCATCGGTTTTGAGGCTGGTATAAGATTCGTCGTGTATATACATAATAAAGTTAAGTTAGTTAATTTCTTATTTATTAATGGTTGGAATTATCTAGTGGGGGCGGGAGTCATAGCCATATTCTTGTGGCAGCTGTATCGTCGTTTATCACTTGGGGTTTTAGGTATGCTGTGGGTTAACCTTGTAAGTTTTGAGGGGCTCCATTTATTAGCAGAATATTTTTTGTTTGGTATTTTGTTCGTTATTTTTGCTGTGGTATTAAGGTATTTTAAAATACGATATCGAGAATACGGTCACCGATTACTCTTTACAGTAACTTCTTTAGTTTTTGGGGTTTCCGTGTTCTTTTATGTCTTATTGCATACCTTTGATACATTCTTTTTATACAAAACACTTTATAGGCAGCACGTTGTATTTATACAAGAGGGAAACAATATAACAGCTGATAAAGTACCTGACTATTTTGCATCGTTGGCTACTCGTTCTAAAGCTGACTATACTTTATTTGGCCGGCATCCTCTAACTCAAGCTCTGTATTCACTTGTATACCTTGTTACCTGGATAAGCTTTCTGGTCTCGTTGATTGGGCTAAGGCATTTAACAATAAGCAGTGTAAATACAGATTAGATTTTATTTCTTGTTTTGTAGCGTTTTTTGTAGCATTGCTATAATATTAATAGAGAGAAGATAGCTAAGATATTAATGGCTTAGCTTATGAGAGGTTTTTTACCAAACGATTTGTTTAGTATTTTTACTGAAGTTTTTGATCTATCACCACGTATTAATAGCGATACTCTTGTTAAACAAACCCTGCCCGCTGTAGATATGTATGAAGAAGGTGATACATTGGTCATTCGTCTGGAATTGCCAGGATACACGGAAAAAGATGTAAATATTTCCGTACAAAACAATTCCGTACGTATATGGGGGCAAAAGAAAAAAGAACAATCAAAAAAAGAGCGCAGGTACTTTATGAAAGAGATTTTTACCACTTCTTTTAATAGAACTATTTCTTTGCCGTATCCAGTGGATGAGGCTAAGGCCGAGGCTTATTTCGAAGACGGATATTTGGTCATTAGGTTACCTCGCTTGACTACCGATAAAAAGCGTGGTAACATTATTCCTATTAAAAGAAAGAAGTAGGCTTATGTAGCTAAGATTGCTTTAGGGGGGCAAGGCTATGCCTTGCCCCCCAAAGCTTTTGTCTACAAGGGCCTATTAATTGTCTTAGATATTTAGATTTTCCCAAAATGGTTAAATATAAATTAACCTTAAAAGATATCAAACAACTAAAGGCCAAGATAAAGGAGCTTGAGCAAAAAATTTTACCTGAGCTTGCTGATAAGATTCAGGAAGCTCGTGCAGATGGCGACTTGCGAGAGAATGAACCATACCAGATATTAAGACAAAAGTTTGAGTCGTTAAAAGCTGAGCTTGAAAAATATAAGTACATGCTAGATAATCATGAACTCGTGGGTAAGGGAGAAAGAGATGTTGTAGGGTTAGGGGAGAAGATCGAAATAGAGATTGGTGGGAGCAAGCGGCAAGTAATTCAAATTGTAAGTGAGATACAAGCCAATCCCTTGGAGAATAAGTTCTCAGAATTAAGTCCTATAGGGCAGGCCTTATTGGGCAAAAGAGTTGGTGATAGTGTTAAATTAGGGAACGGGCAAGAGATTGTTATTGTAAGAAAAGTTGGCTAGCCTCTCACTTTGGGCTTTAACCTCATACAAGGTACAGCGTATAATACGATTATAGTAGGGGCTTTTGCCCAGTAAGATTAAACTTGCGCAATAATTTTTTAACTTTTGCTGTTAAATCATAACTGCGGTTAAAGGCCAGTTGGGTTTAAGTAGATTTCTTAAAGTTTATCTTTTTTAACGCTGTTAATTTATTTGCGTTGCAACCCAAGCTAGCCTCACTGTTTTTTACTAGGTTTACCTAGGCAAGTCCAAAGTAAAAACTAGGTAGTACATCCTGGATATACTTATAACTGTCTTTTTATCCTTGCTTTTGTCTTCTCTTGACAAGTCTTAATATTTGATAGATAATTGGGTAAAAATAAGAAAGGAGGTAGTACACCATGGCTACCATTAATAAGACCCAACTTATTAAACAGATTGCAGCAGCTACAGGCCTTACTCAGCGAGAGGTCGCTGCTGTAGTCGAGACATTGGTGGATACTATAGTCTCCGCTGTCGCAAAGGGAGACGTCGTTAGTATCCACAAGCTCGGCCGTTTTGTCCGCCGAGAACTAAAACCCCGTAAGGTACGGGTACCTCGTACAGACCGTGTTGTAGAGGTACGAGGTTTTGTACCTCGCTTCCGCCCTGCTAAGCAGTTTAAAGAAG
>WFZN01000064.1 GCA_015489555.1 Candidatus Dojkabacteria bacterium
AAGTGGTGATTTTCTGTTTAAATTCAGCTGGGGAAAGTAATTTGTGAAATACCTCTTGGTTTCCCATAGACTCCGTAGTTTGCCTTGCCCCCCTAAAGGGCAAGCCTGCTAGAATATAACCTATAAAAACAACCAACACCCCAGTTAGTAATATATAAATAAAAAAGCTCAAATTTTGTCCAAAGCGCTTTCGGGATTCGTTTGGGCCTTGCATCCTTTAACCATTTATAGATTAGTTATATTGTTTTTGTGATTAATAAAATATAACATACAGTAATGAAAAACGGCTTTTTGACACTAAAAAGAGTAGCAGCAGGCACCATTTGTAGCTTATTTATAGCTTTTTAATATTTATTGTTCCATGGGTTGCTTCCTCTGTACCATAGAAAAGTATAAAATCATAACCTCTCTTTGCCGCAAAACGTAAAGCTTGTGTTACCCCCATCTCCTTTGTACCTAATACAACATGCAATGAATCTATAGCAACCCCTTGTTTTTCTAGAGCTTTAGTAAACTCGTTACTTCTTACAAGCACAGTATAATCAGAATATTTCATCCCCTTAAGTATAGGTACAAATATAGTAACTCCAGACTTTTCTAAGTCTTTAGGCCATAAATTCCAGTTATCTAAAAAGGCTTCCAAGGTATAGTTACCTTTGCCAAATCCCACGGCAGACATACTATCAATGCCAAATAAATGCCCCAAAGTGTTATAACGACCTCCTCCTAATAGAGCCCTGCGATTAGACGGACTAGTATCAAAGGCTTCAAAAACAATACCATCATAATAATCAAGCCCTCTTACAATAGTAGGATTAAAATACACAAAAGGCGCATATGCTGAATCTTTTGACAAGTGCACAAACACCTGCTGTAGTTCAAAGATGGCATCGACCTTGGCAAATACAGGAACTTGGCTTACGACCTCTTTAAAAGACAACTTTTCAAAAGAGATAGAGTAGAGCTTCTCTAAAAAATCTGTAGTATTTTTACTTAGAGACAAGTTTTGCCGCAAAGAGACGAGCTGATTTTTAAATTCATTGCTATCTAGTTTCCCAAATCTATCAATAAACTGCAAAACAGGTTTATAATGCGAAAAATCCAAACCCAAGGCTTTAAACACCTGCTCCATAAGGTTTCTGCTATTAATATAGAACCTAAAACTGTTTTGAGAGGGCCCAAACGCTAATATTGTCTCAAGAGCAATAGATATTATTTGTATGTCAGATAAAACATTGTCTTCCCCAAATATATCGACATTTAACTGCCAAAATTCACGCATTCGGCCGCTTTGTGGTCTTTCATAACGCATAAAGTTTAAGATACTAAACACCCTAAATGGCTTTGGAGCCTGCTTGTAAAACCTTGAAATAGCCCGCGTAATACTTGGGGTTGCCTCTGGTCTTATGGCCACCTCTCTACCACCCTTGTCAATAAATTCATATAATTGCTTTGAACCCAACTCATCACCTGATTTAGCCTTATAAAGCTCTGCGAATTCTAATAACGGAATAATGTACTCATCATAACCAAACTTTTTGCAAACACGACGCCAGGTGTTAAAGATATATTCTAGTCTTGCGTAATCTTTAAATAGAAAGTCTCGGGTACCCGGGTAAGCACCGATTCCTTGCATAAGAGATTATAAAGGATCTTTGAATAACTCAAGAGGAGTATAATAAACTATTTAGATTAGCTACTAATTACAACATCTATGGTACAAAGCGTCAAAAACTCAGGCGGACGTTCACGTCTACTAACAATCCTACTAATTGTATTTCTAAGCTTGATGGGTTTTGGAATTGTAATTCCAGTACTTCCTCATCTTGTATTGGAATATAAAGTATCTCCAGTAGCGGTAGGAGTTCTATTTTCTACTTACTCATTTTTTCAATTTATCGGAGCACCGACTTTGGGCCAGCTTTCCGATAGATATGGAAGGCGCCCTATTCTTATAATATCCCTACTTGGTAGTGCAGTTGGTTATCTAATTATGGCACTCTCAAGATCTGTATGGCTGTTCTTTTTATCACGAGCAATAGACGGACTTACAGGCGGTAACATATCTGTGGCTCAGGCATATATAGCAG
>WFZN01000065.1 GCA_015489555.1 Candidatus Dojkabacteria bacterium
GAGTAATCCCATGTACCAGTCAGTTCATTATATCGTCTCACAGAACCCGCAGCTGTTACCTCACGATCAGGGGGTGATGCATTATCAGGTCTCATATAATAGTATTATATCACTATAAACTTACTCATCCTTGGTATACGGATTGGATGGACTTATGATTCTTTACCTACCCTTTATAATCAAAGATGAACGTTTCCTTACTGATGCAAAACCATACTTTAAATCTTTTATTTATCATTCTTCTTACTTTTTCTTCCCTGATTGGGGCGCTATTTTTCTTATTATCCCAAAAAACGCGTGCAACTTTAAAGCGGTTACTTATCTCGTTCTCTGCCGGGGTATTTTTAAACCTTATTTTATTACGTTTATTGCCAGAAACATACGAGAATTTAGCCACCAAACATGTATTTTACTGGTTTTTAGCCGGATTAAATGTCCCACTCTTTCTGCAAAAATTTGTATTTTGGCATCACTGTCATAAAGATATCTGTAAGAGTAGCCCCTCATCTGCTATAGCAAATACCCTAGGGGATCTTATTCATAACTTTTTACATGGTACATTTCTAGCTGTTGTATCAAGTAATCAAGCCATGGTTAGTTTTAAACTGTTTTGGGGCTTAATCACTCATGAGATACCGCAAGAGATAGCAGACCTTGGCGTATACCTTAAAGCAAATATTCCTGTTAAAAAAGCACTCTTATTAAATTTTTTAACCTCTCTTACCACAGTTGTAGGGTTTTTAGTGTTTAGTTTTATAAAAGTTCCTCCTTTTGTCTCTTATGGCTTACACGCCTTTATTGCGGGTAACCTGCTTTATATTGCATTAGTTGACATTATTGGTGAAATTCATCGCCAAAATTATCACCGCAAAGAATTTTTGATAGATCTTGCTGCAATATTGGTGGGACTTTTAATTATTTAAAGGCTATTAAAAACACTTTTTAATCTACAGGAATTACAATTAGTGTGTTATTCTTATCAAAATGTAAAAAACCCTCTGTAATTTTAAAAGTATGTGGTTTATCGTTGGTATATATAGTAACAGAAGGAGAAGTTAATGCTGCAAGCAAAGTAGCGTGATCTGGCAGTATTGTAAATTGTCCTTTAGTACTATATGCTGTGATTTTGGTTACGTTATTAAACCCTTTTTGGGTGTTTTTATAGATTAACCTAACTTTTATCCTTTTCATAGCTTTCTAACACTTCTTTAATGTTACCTTTCATATAAAAGTGATGTTCCGGTATATCATCAAGCTCACCACTTATTATTGCTTCAAAGCCCTCAATTGTTTCTTCAAGTGTTACGTATTTGCCCTTTACACCTGTAAATTGTTCTGCTACATGGAAAGGTTGGGTTAAAAAACGCTGAATTTTACGTGCTCTGTATACTGTTTTTTTGTCTTCTTCTGAAAGCTCTTCAATACCTAATATGGCTATTATATCTTGTAGTTCTTTGTAACGTTGCAAAATCTGCTTTACTTGCATGGCAACCTTGTAATGTTTTTCTCCAACATATTGGGGGTCTAACCCATCAGAGAAAGACTCAAGTGGATCAACTGCAGGGTAAAGCCCTTGTTCTGCTAAGTTTCGTTTTAGTACCATTGTAGAGTTAAGATGGGCAAAGGTAGTAACTGGCGCAGGGTCTGTATAGTCATCTGCTGGCACATAGATTGCCTGCAGTGAGGTAATTGACCCAAATATAGTAGAAGTAATACGTTCTTGTAGGGCTCCCATCTCTTCAGCTAAAGTAGGTTGATAACCTACGGCGGAGGGGGTTCTTCCTAAAAGCGCAGAAACTTCTGATCCAGCTTGCACAAAACGGAATATGTTATCAATAAAAAGTAGAAGGTCCATTCCCTTCTCATCTCTAAAATATTCTGCCATTGTTAGGGCTGTTAAAGGAGTTCTTAAACGCACAGCAGATGGTTCGTTCATCTGGCCAAATACCAACACTGCGTTTTTAAGTACGCCAGAATGTTGCATTTCAAGGTAAAGATCATTCCCCTCACGGGTACGTTCTCCAACCCCTGCAAAGATAGAGTAGCCATGATGACGTGTTGCAATATTGTGAATAAGTTCTTGAATTATTACGGTTTTGCCTACGCCCGCTCCTCCAAATACTCCTACCTTACCACCTTTTATAAATGGAGCTATAAGATCAATAACCTTAATACCGGTTTCAAATATTTCAACTGTTGTTCTAAGCTGTGTAATGTGTGGGGCTTTTTTGTGAATAGGGTGTGCCTTCGGAGTATTTATTTTACTTTTGTCTAGAGGTTTTCCCAATGCATTAAAAATCTTACCTAAGGTGCCGTCCCCCACTGGCACTTTTATTACGTCTCCTGTTGCATAAACAGTCATGCCACGTTTTAATCCATAGGCTGGTGCCATTGTAATTGCTCGTACCCTGTTTGATTCTACAAATTGTTGTACCTCCGCTACTATTTCTTGATCTTTGGAAACCTTTATAATTAAAGCCTCGTATATCTTGGGCTTGTAGTCTTTAAAGTATACGTCAATTACAATATCACGTACCTGTACAAGTTGCCCTTTTGCTTTAAAGTTCTGTTTGTTTGCTGATTTTGGCATTTTCTAATTTATATTCAATAATTTTATCTAATCCTATTATATAGTAGCTCTTACAACGTCAATTATTTGATTTGTTATCTGCTCTTGTCGTGCTTTGTTAAATTTTAAAGATAGCTCTTCTGTAAGAGAATCCGCATTATTGGTAGCCTGCTTCATGGCCATCATTCGGGCACTAAACTCCGAGGCATTTAAATGATTAACTACAAACATAAAATAATTCTGTATGTATATACGTAGCAAATTATAGATTACTGCTTGTGGGTCTGGCTCAAATAAAACAGATCTATTTAAACCCGCCTTTGCGTTCTGCATCTCTATTGGTAAAAAACGCTCTAAAGTGGCTTTATAGGTAAAAATATTCTCAAACTTGGGATATGCTACATATACACCCTCTATTCGTTGTGATTCTATTAGAGAGATAACCTCCCTGGTTAAACTAAATAGTAGATCGTGGTTCTCTTGTTCCTCTTTTCTCAAAGTAACAATATCTACTAGAGTAATTCCTAAGGCTTTCGCAATATCTATACTCTTTTTATTAACACCAAAGGCTAATGTATCAGATATTTGTTTGGTCTCTATCTGGTATCGGAGCTCTCTTATAAGATTCTGTAAAAGAGGCCCAGTAAAACCTCTTGAGGGGGCAAACAGAATAACAAGATTTTTTGACGTACCAGTTTTTAGCACGCTGTTTTTGTGGTTATCTATGGATAAATTTTTTACAAGTCTTTTTAATAGTCCAAGCTGGTAACGTGTTTCTGCCAATGTGTATGTTTGACTAAGTAGTTGGTAAATACCTTCTATAAAGAGAGTGATGGACTGCGCTTTCTGCTGATATTTCTTTGCTTTTGAAGCAGCAACCATTGATAAAGCATTCGTAACCTTGCGTATATTTTTTACTGTCCGTATTTGTTTTTTCAACTGTTGTATATTTTGTGCCATTGCTCAATAAAGTCTAAGAGTCAGGATTATCATTGCTGATATCAACAAAACCTTCAAGGCTTTTTGTACTAATTTCGTCAAGTTTTTCTCTAATTTTGTCAGTAAGCTGTTTCTCCTTATTAATAAGGTCAACAAGTTGTTTAAACTCATTGTTTAGCAATTCTAGTATACGCCTTTTCCACGTGCCAAGTTTTAAAAGAGGTAAATCGTCTATATATCCGTTTAACCCGGCATATAGTAGTACTATCTCCTCAGCCAACGAATACGGACGATTTACAGGTTGCACCAGAAGTTGAGTTAAACGTTTACCACGCTCTAATCGTTTTTGGGTACTCTCATCAAGTTCACTACTAAATTGGGCAAATGCTGCAAGTTCTCGATATTGGGCAAGTTCTAGCCTAAGTTGCTTTGCAATCTGTTTCATAATTTTAGTTTGTGCAGCACTCCCTACACGCGACACTGACAACCCCACATCTATAGCTGGTTTAATACCTGCATTAAAAAGATTGGGATCAAGGTAAATCTGTCCATCTGTAATAGAGATAACATTTGTCGGAATATAGGCTGATACATCAGATGCCTCAGTTTGAATAATTGGAAACGCCGTAATAGACCCACCACCGTGTTCTTTATTTAACTTACAAGCGCGCTCAAGCAACCTAGAATGTAAATAAAAGATATCACCAGGATACGCTTCACGCCCAGCAGGACGCTTAAACAACAACGTAATCTC
>WFZN01000066.1 GCA_015489555.1 Candidatus Dojkabacteria bacterium
AAGCAGGTTTTAGGGTTATAAGAGAGGGAAAGCACATAAGTATGAGCGATGGTAGGCGAATAATAATTATACCTCGAGCTAATCCTATAAATGCCTTTACTATGGCTGGAATAATTAAAGACGCTGGGTTAACTATAGAGGAGTTTAAAAAATTGTTATGATTAAGGAGTGTCTGTTTGGGGTGTACTTTTAGTAGGTATTGGTGGTGTATTTTAGTATGGTGGATGACAGTGTATACTATGATGTTAAACTATTTTGCAAGAAATATTGGTGGAGGTGTTTATGGAAACACTGGGGTCTCTACTTTTTATTCTGCCTATAGTATTCTGGATATGGAGCTTGGTAGACTGCCTGAAGTCGGAGTGGAAAAACCCAAGCGACAGAATTGTTTGGTTTCTTGTTATCCTGTTCTTAAACCTGTTTGGTTCACTTCTTTATGTGCTAATAGCGCCAAGCAAAAAGGTTAAAAAAGGGGGAAACGCACAGGTAAAAGGATGAAGCGAAAAAGGGAGACTTTTCCTTTTTCGCTTTTGATGGAGCTGTTTTATAAATTTGGTGGCATCTGTTGTTTCTTATATTCTCGCTTCTGTGCCGTTTATAGGGTTGATTTATACCACATGGAAATATATACCATATTCTAAGAACGTTGCCAAAAGGCACCTAAGGATAAGCCGAACGCTAAGATGTGGACCATAAGAGGCGACATTCTTATTACCTTTATCATTAGATTTAAGGTTATTTTCCTTCCGTTTTTGTTTGTCATTTAACCTCAATGGATGCTTGATTTGAGTTATGTGCTGTTATTTATTGGATGGGGTCGGGTTCGTTGTAATGGTTACGATTGTTGTCTACAACTTTTAGGTTAAATTGTTTGGCGGATAAATGTTTTTTCCTTTAGAATAATGTGGTAAAAATAAAGCTATATGCCGGTAAAAACTGCCCTTTTTTTGCTACTTTTAGACCGGAATTCAAAGATTTCTACCACACTATTTATATTTTGTGGTTGTAAAGAATAAAAAATTAACAACTCTTGAGAATTTGTATTATAAAAACAAATTCTAAGTGCTTATTGTGGGGGTGCGTTATGAAAAGGTTTGTCTCTGCTTTAACGCTTGTTTTGGCGGTGGTTGTGTTGAGTTCTTGTGCTTACTTTCCAACTACGGTTAAGAATGAGAAGATCATTGCGGATTTTCACAGGAGACTGAAGAAGGAGAAGACTGTACCTGAGAAGGTGGGCAACCCGAATATCAAGTTCTATGTGAACATTATCGATCAGAGGAAGGGAGAGTTGAAGAACGCATTTACGGGTAAATTGGACATATACGGTATTGTAACCGCACATTACTACGCTGAGAACCTTGATCAAACGATCAAATACGATACGGAGTACACTTTAAGGCAGGCAGGTTGGGGAGTAACGGAGAACCCAGATAAAGCGGATTATATCATGACAATCAGAGTTAATGATTTTTACAGGCATGATCCAACTTGGAGTCCTGTACACTACGATATAGACACTATCTGCATAACCTCTAAGGATAACAACATTGTGTTCAAAAAGAGAGTGGTTTATCACGGTAAAAAACTGGTATGGTGGGACTCTCACGCAGACAACGGTTTTCCAAGCATAGCAGGATACCTGCTCAAACTTTACCACGACTTATACATCAAGGTGTTCACTTCCAAAGAGTTTAAGGATGCGGTGGAGAGGGATTGATCCTCTCTGCCGAGTTGTTTTTAAACTTTAAGCGGTTACGACGGAAAAATGAGAGTTTGAGCTCCTGAATTGGAATGTTTATACCTCGAATACGAGCCTCTTTTACATACCACTTTCTGAGCTGTTTTTTCTGTTCGAGCAATCCTGAAAAGCTTGGATAACCGTTGATGAGCCAAGCCCTGCGCACGGCTGATTTTGCCCGCTTCTGTTCTTTCTTACTGGGGTTAGCGTTTTCCTTTAAAACCTGTAATAAGTTTGCCTTGATGATTTGTATTGTCTCTTTGCTTAAATACACGTTGACCTTGAGCGTCTTTTTGTTGGCCCTCGGTTGCGCGTGTATGATGAGCTCGGTGATGTCGCTTGCTTTTAAGCGTAATGGATCCTTGCGTATATCTTTTAAAAACTGTTCTATATGTTCCAAATCTGGGTCTGGTTTGCCTTCCGTTGCTATGACAAGTCCGATTTTTTGAAAACGCATATAGAA
>WFZN01000067.1 GCA_015489555.1 Candidatus Dojkabacteria bacterium
AGCAAAACTTATACAAGAAAACGTGCGGGTATTGTATTAGAGGAAATCCCTAGTGACTTTAAAGAGACAGGATACTGGGCGGCGTACATTATCAAATATCCGGATTCCAATAAACGATGGATAGACAAAATAGGTGAAAACAAAAACAGTTGGGCTAATGAATTTGCAAAAGATTTTGTTGAATTTTTATACGCTAATAATTACCTAAACTTTATAACCGTAGCCACAACGCGCCCTGAAACAATGTTAGGTGATACAGCTGTGGTGGTAAATCCAAAAGACAAACGCTATAAACATCTTATCAGCAAAAAAGTATTACTACCTCTAGCATGGCGAGAAATACCTATAATTGCAGATGGCCGCGTAGATCAAGAACTTGGAACCGGAGCCCTAAAACTTACTCCAGCTCACGCTCCAGAGGATTATGAGATTATGCTTACTTGGAATAAAGAGCATCCAAACCACCCTGTAGATTACATTAACGTAATTAACAAAGAAGGCAAAATTGTGGGGCCAACTGGTAATTTTTTTGGGCTCTCTGTAGAAGAAGCCAAAACCCAAGTTGTAGAAGAACTAAAAAATCTTGGTTTAATACCCAAAACAGAAACCAAACCCCAAATTATTAGAGTATGTGAACGGTGTAAAACAACTATTGAACCAATAATGTCTTCTCAATGGTTTATAAAGATAGATCCTTTAAGAAAACCTGCCATTAAGATAGTAAAGGAGGGCCAAATCAGAATCTACCCCAAAAATATGACTAAAAAATATATGCATTGGATGAAAAACCTACGAGATTGGCCTATAAGCCGCAGCCTTTGGTGGGGTTATAGATTTCCAGTATGGTATAAAGGAGAACCTCAAGAATTTGTAGATGAAAACGGCAAAATAGTCACCAAGATAGGTAACACCATAGTAAAAGATATCCACGAAGCCGTAGAAAAAGAACTTGCAGTAGTGTCTCTTGAAAAACCAGAAGGAGAAGGCTGGGTTCAAGATGAAAACGTATTTGACACCTGGTTTAGCTCAGGGCAATGGCCATTTGCCACCCTAATGAAATGGGACCTTTTTGATAAATTTTATCCTACAAATTTAATGGAGACCGGCTACGACATATTAGAATGGTGGGTTTCACGAATGATAATGCTTGGACTTTACAGAACTGGAAAGATTCCATTTAAAGATGTATATCTTCATGGTTTAATCTTGGCAGAAGATGGGCAAAAAATGTCAAAAAGTAAAGGAAATGTGGTGTACCCTGATGAAATAATTAACGAATTTGGTGCTGATGCCCTACGGCTCTTTTACTACACTGGTGCAAAAGCTGGCGCAGGTATGGCTTTGCAACGCTCAAAACTTGAAGGTAATAAACGCTTTTTAAACAAACTTTGGAATATCTCAAAGTTTGTACTTATGAATATTCAAGATGTATATGATGAAATACCCCACTGGAAAAAAGAAGAGTTAAAACTTACCAAAGATGATAAAAAGATGTTAAAAGAAATTACTACAATGGTAAAAGAGCGAGACAAAGCTATGAAAAACTACACTTTCGGTAATTACATTATAAAACTTAGAGCCTCAGTGTGGAATGTATTTGCTGACTGGTATATAGAAACTGTAAAACCACGACTTTATAACAAAGAAAACCCGCAAGATCTTGACAAAGAGTCTCAAAAAGCAGCAAGATACACCCTTTATACAGCTCTTAGAACCTATCTTATACTACTTCACCCCTTTATTCCGTTTATAACTGATAGGATCTGGCAAGAAATGCCTAAGAATGAGGGGGAGGATAGAAGTTTGATGTTTGTAGGAAGACTCTAAGAATCAAATAGCTCCATAATTCATTATATTTGATTCCATTTTTTCGCGATTACGCCTTAATATCCCCCTAGTAAAATATCCGCGTTTTGTGTATATCCTAACCTCCAATGATCCCACCCTTTAAGTATGTTAAGTCGTAAGTTTTTATTATATATATGGCAACGGTCATAAAGATTTTTACTTAAAGATAATAGGACATTCACATCCTTATCTCCATGATATATAACCACTTCTGTTTTGGCCAACTTTTTGCATTTTTCTTTATCAAATTCTTTGTATCTTACTGTTCCTGCTAGTATAACTGCTTTTTTAATATTATGCTCGTAATTTGCAAGATAACGGTAGGTAAGCAAGCCCCCCATTGAAAAAGCAATAATATTTAAATTGTTATTATCTACAAAATCAAACTGAGAAAAATCCTTAACTAAAGTGTTAAAAAGCTTTTGAGAATCTTTATTACCCCAATTATTACCCAACAGATTGTAAGCTACAAAAATGTAATTATTGCTAGCATAAATCTTTCCCCAATTAGTTAATTTGTTATAAAGTCTCTTATTTTTAGTATTTATAAACTCATCCTGACCATGGGAATAAAAATAAACTCCCAATTTCTTTTTTTGCCCTATATAATTTGGCATGACAATAAATATGGGCTCCTCCTTATATTCTCCCCAAATTTCACAAAAATCATTACTTTGTTCAATCTTGACCTCAGACATAACTTTTTTAAACAAAAAAAGGATTTTGCTGTTTTTACACAACATTAACAATTTATTATCGCTTGCCTGATTACTATGCAAAGTTATTGAATCTGCAGTTTCATTAGGTATGCTACTAAA
>WFZN01000068.1 GCA_015489555.1 Candidatus Dojkabacteria bacterium
GGGAATATACCTCCTATTGCCATTGCAAGCATCTTCGTAATTTTTACTAATGTTTCTCCGCTTAATGCGGTTGCCATAGTGGTAACATCTGCTGCCATATTCTAGTTTTATAATATCTTAGTTAATGTTCTTCTTTAAGTAATAGACCTAAATAAGTAATACTTAATGCTACAAAAACAAGGGCTTGCAAAAATCCAACTAGTAGTTCAAAGAGCAAAAAGGGTATAGCAACCCCTGGTATCTTTGACATATTATATACTAAGGTTTCACCTGCTAAAATGTTTCCTAATAAACGTACACCCAAAATAACGAACTTAACAGGTTCTAAAGTAAGCTCTAATAAACCTACAAATATAAAAAGTGGGAGTATGGCTAATGGTTTAGTATGGAAAAAATGCTTTATCCAATGTTTTAGTCCTTTTCGCTTCAAAGCATAAAGATGTACAAATAAAAATGTAATAGCACCCAGTGCAAGGGTTAGGTTTATGTCAGAGTTGGCTCCTTTAAAAAGAGCTACTTTATGATCCCCTGATTTTAAATATACAGTTTCAACACCGGGTAAAAGGCCAACATAATTATTTAACAAGATTAACAAAAACATTAAAAAGAAAAACCATAGGGTATCTTGCCTTGTGCGTTTATCTAATACCGAAGATGCGATATCGTCAATAAATTCATAAAGTTTCTCAAATATAACCTGTAATTTTCCCGGTAGTTTTTTGAATTTATAAAGGAATAAAAACAGTACTAAAACTACTTCCACAATAAAAAACAACAAAAAAGTATTTGTAATAGGCAAACTCCCTAGTTTAAATAAAACCTCACCCGTAAGCGCAATTTTACCCTCTGCTGACATTAATGGAGTATAGCATAGAGGACATAATTCCTAATTCACCCCTATTAAAAAGTTAAGCACAACTTGTTATTTGTTAAATTACACAGCATCAAACTGTTATTACGAGAACTGCTTAGATAAAATCGTTTTCTTTGTGAAAAATGCAACATGCGCACATATATTATAATTTTTCAGTCCAAAGTTAAGATAAAATAAATATTTTTGTAGAAGAGGGGCGGATCAAACCCAGAAACATCTTATCCCACTGGTGAAACCTTAAACATAAAAGAAGTCATAACTCAACCTACACACGTAAAGTTACGAGAAGTTACGTTACCAGAAGCGATAGGAGGACGGGTAACTGTATCTCTTTGCCCTGAAGGCAATCGCTGTGTAGATGGTAGATATAATGACGTAGAAGCTCTAGAAGGTCCTTCATTTTTGGGGGGAGATGCAGGTGCTCTAATGGCAGTTATGGCAGTAATACTTGAATATAATCCAGATCTTTCCGTAGAGGAGGCAATCGGAATAGCTCAAGCTATTTTAAAAGCATATCAGGAGGCAGGGCTAAGATTTCATATTCATACAGATACGCATGCTCAAGAAGAAAATGGAATTGGTTGTGGCCACGTGAAAACTATAGTTAGTACCTTACAAGAAGAGGGCTATAGCAGCCAGGCCGAAATATTGGCCGATGTTTACAACTATCTTTTGACACAAGCCAGAAAAGTAGGCTCCCCTGTAAAGACTTCGGTGCTTAAAGGTGACCACCAAGAAAAGGCTGTAATAGAACTAAAAGATCCTTCCCTAACTCTACCTCGTAACGTACAAGTGATTACCGAAGAAGGAGACAGAAGATCTATTCAAGCCTTTGTAAACAACCCTGAAGCTGCCAAACAAGTACTAATATTTCAAGCGGCTGTGGCTTACAGGCACCTAGATCAGTCGGGTAAATTGCCTCCTGAATTAACTCCTGATGCTTTCTTTAACTTAGTATGGACAAAATACAACAACCAAGCTACCCAAACCACCCAAGCCCTAGCAAAAGGCCGACCGACTATCAGCCTATATGATAGCACTATAACGAGAAAGGAGAAAGACTGACATATAGGGAAAAGAGCAGAAGGACAAAGACTGCTAAAAATATAGTACATACTAGTTTAAGAGGGACAAACCTATCTTCGTGGTGTTAAAATACCTTAATGACCACACACAAAGGATGGTCAAAGATTAATACGTACCTTAGTAAGGTATACGGCGAAGCTACGGCCACTTTGCTTGTTAAAAAGCTTCAAAAGTTAGCTTTAAAGTTCACCCAAAAGCGCAAGGTTCAAGAACCGCACAACAAATTACCAAATCTTTACTCAAATATAACGCATAAAGACGCGGCGTTGATCATTTATGCAAATTCTATAGTAGATAAAAGTGGCGGCACAAAGTCACTTAAAGTACTGCAAGAATTTTTAGATACATTTAACTTAGCAGACGTATTTACTGTAGTACACATCTTACCATTTTACCCTTGGGATACAGATCGTGGATTTTCAGTAAAAAACTACTATAAGGTCCACAAAAATTATGGAACCTGGAAAGATATTAAAAGCCTTTCTAAAAAGGTACGCTTAATGTTTGATTTTGTGTTAAATCATGCTTCAATTGAGAATCCATTGGTACAAAATGCGCTAATAGAACGCCATCTTTCTAAAGATGACCCTCGCTATAAAA
>WFZN01000069.1 GCA_015489555.1 Candidatus Dojkabacteria bacterium
GTTTAAGGATTTGTTCTTGGGTAAATGTAGGTACAAATGGCAGATACTGCCCATCTATATTTATCTCTAGAAAAATCTTTCTCCATTCTTTGAGATCCTTAAATTTTTTGTTATTTGCAAAATTTAAAAAGGGCGTAAATACTTCTTGGGGACTCGTATGTTTGAAAAATGGTTCATATTTTTTATTTTCTATCGAATTTTGCAGTTCTTGTTCAAATATTTTAAGCACTTTTTGAGTATTAGGGTGGATGTTATCCCAAACGGGTTGTAAATTAGAATCAAGGTATAAAAACCTACCATGGGGTGCAGAAAAAACAAATTCTATTAGTGGCAAATATTCCATAATGCCAAGACGCAATTTGGCCCCTTTTGTGGGTGAAAATACAAACACCTTTGAGCGTTTTAAAATTGTTGGGGGGGTGGAGTCTCTTAAACCTATATAAAAAAAGGTAGTGTTTGGTATTTCTCCTACAAAACGTTCTAAGTGGTACATAACACTGCCTCCCCAGCCTATATCAAAAAATGCTTTATTTTGCTGTTCTAATACGTTTAATTGTCTGAGGTGATTTTTATAACGTAGTGATAATTCTTTAAGTTTGGAAATGGCGTCTGTTAACGATTCTGACGGTATGCCTGTCCATTTTGTAAGTATTTTAAGTTTATCAGTAGGTGGGGCAATGGTAAACCTTTTATCAAATATATTTAACACCTCGTTAACCTCCTTTGTCGGATTTTTGCTATTTACTGCGGCATAAAGCCGCATAGCATCACGTGATATCGGGAGGTAGTAAGCTTTAGCTATATTATCAAGACCTAGATGCTTCCATGCTTTATAAAGCATATAGCCGTCTCTACTGCAAAAGTAGAGGGTTTTTATCCTAGTGCTCTTTATTTGTTCTTTTAACCAAAATAATGTGGAGAAATACAGGCTATTTAGATATTGCTGGTAGAAGTTTTGCCAGTATTTGATGTTAATATCTACAGTTGGAGTAAAACGTCTAGACATTGGTAGATTATAGCGTTAGGAATGTCGGTTGTGGAAGTTATTGTATTAGTTAAGAAAGATTAAGACAATTACAACCACCCCTCCTCACCCCTTAACCACCCCCATTGGCAAAAGTTTGTGTTTTATGTATACTAGATCTTTTTGATAGCTTAGTATTTCATCAATATTTTTGTAAACCATACGGGCTTCTTCTGCTATGTCACGTAAGTTCTTCTTTGCAATTTTTACGTTGTGGCGCTCTAGATCTTTTAGTACTTCTTGGGTAGATATTGTACGTAAAGCTTGGCGGCGCCCCATAATTCGGCCTGCCCCGTGTGAGGAACTTTCAAAACTTAATGGATTACCCATACCTACTACTATATAACTTGGACTAGCCATACTACCGGGTATTATTCCAATTTGGCCAAAAGCAGCACGAGTAGCCCCCTTACGATGCACTATAACCTGTTTACCATAGTGGGTTTCAATTTCTGCATAGTTGTGGTGTATGTCGTATTCTTCTAGTACTTTCATTTTTGGAAAGTAGCGTCTTAAAATCTGTTTTATTTTATCTGCTATAGCCTGACGGTTTGCTCTTGCATACTCTTGGGCGTACTGCATCGCCATCCAGTATTCATCTCCAAATTTTGTGCCAAGTTCAAAATAGGCAAGCTCTACACTTGGGTATTTTGATAAAAAGGTAGATGATTTTTTACTAAGTTGGCTTCTAGCAATTTTGTAATAGTAATCTGCTATCTGGCGGCCAAGATTTCTTGAACCACTGTGTAACATTATCCATACTAGGTTTTGGTTTTCTGATTTGTTGAGGTTATCCTCATCTTCGCTTGCATCTGTCAGGTCTTTAGGAAGTAGCTGTTTTTTAAGGTGAGGATTTTCTACAGGTACTTCGTATTGAATCTCTATAAAATGGTTACCTCCCCCTAGGGTACCAAGCTGTTGCATAGCGCGGGGTAGGTGTTTTTGTACAATGTAAAGATCAGGAGCCTTATTAAAAATAGGATGTTGCTGTTTATGTTTGTACCATAAAAAACCAGTGGGTATTTCTCTTAAAATATCTTTTAGGATACGGTTAAGATAAGGTTCAAGTTCAGATTTAGGAATATTAGTTCTAAAAGCGTGCATACCACAGCCTATATCAACTCCTACAGCGTTTGGAATAACTACCCCTTCTGTGGCAAGAATTCCTCCGATTGGCATACCAAAGCCACTGTGGGTGTCAGGCATAATGGCAACATGGTTAAAAGCAAAGGGAAGGTTGGCAAGATTTACAGCCTGTTTAAATGCGTTTTCTTCAACTTTATTAAGTGGCAACCAAAAGTAGATTGGTACACGGGTTTTGGTATATTTAGTGGGCATGTTGGATTATAAGGTGGTGAGGTTCAGGTCCCCTGTTGGGTAGGTGTATCTTTCCCTTTGGAGTTTAGATGCTTTAAACGTAGGTTTATCCCGGCTACTGCCGTGGTTAAGATATCAAGCCATTTTTGGAGGTTTCGAGGTCCTCCGTCATGGGGAACATGAGTGTAGGGTTGCTCAGATGTTGTTCTGTCGTTGCCGTCGTCGGGTTGTCCGCGCGTAGTTTCGTCTGCCTTGTTAGCAATTCCTGGAGTAGCGAAGCCGGTATAGGAGTTTATTGGTTTCGGTTCCGGGTCGGGATATAACCTAGTTAGATCTTGAATGAATATTGTTATAAGTTCTCTGAGTTCTATTAGTTCTATTAGCTCTTTTCCGGTGGGGGCCGTTTGGCCCTCAGGTTGTTGGGGTTGGCTTTTGTTTGTAGGGTTTTGAGGAGGCTGCGTTGGAGTATGGTGCCTATCAGTGGTTGCCCCGCGTGTTGGCTCTGAGTCCATCGGGGTTTGTTCGTTCGTGATGGATAAATCTTTAAGTTTCCATTCACCTTGGGTATTTGTCAGTGTTAGTATAATCGGGGGGGTTGTTTTAGGCGAGTGTTGTCTGTTACGGTTATACTTAGGGTGCAGTTCATAGGAGGGGCATGGCCTATTTGCTCTCGCCACGTTTGCTGAAGTGCAAAGGTAATGCCAGTTAAGTGAACTGATCGACCATCGCCATCGAAGGTTGGAAGATGTAACTCCAGTATGTCGTGTGATAAGGATCGGATAATTACGTGGGGTCTATCCATATAACGTCTTTCTTGTGGGGCAGAAGGGACTCCTGGTTGTGCTAGTATATTAGGACCCATCGGTACTGTATTATATCAATATATGATATGATACGGCATGCGTGGACTGCACCTTCCAACGCCGTTTTATGAGCGACAGGGTACTGAAAGAAAGATGCACCAAGCTATAAACGTCTTGGCGGCTGGGGGAAGAGTAGAGTTTTATTTAGGTAACTATGAGGACCCTCGGAAAGCCAAAGAAGCCTTGGTTGAGTGGCTACAAAAGGCTGCAGAGCGGGGGGTGATACATAGAACAAATCAGGCGTATGTAGAAGAATATAGCGGCGTTAGTATATCGGGGGCTGTAGTTATAAATCCTATTGACCCGAATATAGACAGCAAGATTGAAAGGGCTTTAAGCAGCTTGAAAGAAGGTGACCATATGTTTAAACGTACTGAAGAGTTCAGTAAAGCTCCTCTCTTAATAGTCGTAGACATAAAACACCTTGCACAGCGGTTAGGTTTTGATACATTAAGTGATTTGAGAGGCTTAATATGGAATAGCCCTTTTGTGGCGTACGTTAACACAGAAGAGTGGCAGGAACCAAGTGATTTGGGGGATCTAACAACTGTGTTTTATGAAAAGCCTCCGATGCGTTTTATCCTATAATCGCCATTGATAAAGTGACAGAATTAGGGTTTAGTGTTGCTGTAACGTTTGCCGGCTAAATCATACGTGAAAATTCTTACAACCTGCTATCATACAATATGAAGGTTTTGGCCACAAATCGCAAGGCTTATCATGATTTTGAGATTAAAGAAAAAGAACTTGCGGGTATAAAACTTGAAGGGCATGAGGTTAAATCTGCAAAATTGGGGCAGATATCATTAAAAGGTGCATATGTCGTATTTTACAAAGGAGAGCCATACCTTGTTGGGGCTCACATTCCACTTTATCAACACGCAAACTCTATAAGTAGGCAAAATTATGATCCAGAGCGTATGCGCAAACTACTTATGACAAAGCGCCAAATTATTAAATGGATGACACTTAAAAAAACCCAAAAATTGGTTACGGTTCCTTTGCGAGTAATTGAAAAAAACGGGCTTATAAAAGTAGAAATAGCATTAGCAAAGCCTTTACGTAAGCCAGATAAACGTAAAAAAGCAAAAGAACGTGCAGAAAAACGTAAGGCTGAGCGTGAAGGAAAACTTGGTTGGTAGTTAAATTTGTGAGCAAATTAAAAAATGTATACAATAGACATAATTATTCCAGCTTGGAGAGAGGAGGAAAATATTCGTATTTTAATTCCTCAAATTGAAGAGCAAATTAAAAAACTTCCTAAAAAATACAAAGTGAGGAATATTTTTCTAATAACCCACGATAAAGCTACAGGTAGAGCAGGTTTAGAAGTTCAGAAATTGGGCATTTTAAAACATTATCTAGTACCACGATACAAGGGAGGTAAGATTGCATCCCTTAATAAGGGTATCTTGTTAACAAAGGTAGATTGGGTAATTTTTATGGATGCAGATGTAAGGTTAAACACGGATACACTACAGAATCTGTTAACAGATTTTGAGTATCAGACCAAACACTATAATGTTGGCGCTGTTACGGGAAGACCTGCTCCATTAGAAGATGATTCTACGATGTTTGGATTTTGGGCACATACTTTAACTAGTGCGGCGCATTTTACCCGCAAAAGAGCGTTTAATCTAGGCAAAAACGTAAGCATTACCGGTAATCTTTATATTGTTAAGCACAGTCTGTTGCCAGAAAAACTTCCAAAAGGGGTGTATGATGATTATTTTATGACCCTGTGGGTGGCGTTAAAGGGCTTTAAGGTGGGTTATAGTGAAGGAGCAATTGTAAAACAGTATTTTGCATCAAACTATAAAGATTGGGTTACTCAAAAATTACGCAATTTTGCAGGGGAAAGATATACAGAGCGTTATTTTAGAACATATATAGTACCTAAATTTTTGGGTACTGGGCTCAAAGCAGAAGGGGCTATTGCAAAATCTGAGGGCAAGAGTGGTTTTTGGCAAAACCATTTTAAAAATATGCGATCTTTTTTATATGAAGCTTTAAATTTTTATATAACCTTTTATTCTGTTAAAAGGGCCATTCATATTTGGTGGCTTTTTTTGTTGTTTCTGGCAAGATTGCATGTTTGGGTATTAGCGTATTTACAAGAGTCAAAGTTTTTCGGCAAGGGTAAAGACATCTGGCTTAAGTGGAGAAAGGTTAGGTAGGTTTGGTTATACGATGAACTGTTTCAACTGTATAAAATTGACATAGAAATTTGTTAATCTTAAACCAAAACAATGTGAGTAGTTTATTCGCCGGTCGTGGCTTTCATTAATCTAAGTGGGTTTTCGTTTTACTACTCCTTGTGTTTTCACTATCATCTCCGTATAACTTCATAATACGTTACAATACGGTAGGTACAGTTTGTATATAGCAATTAAGGTAAATTTAGTGCTATTCGTGTCTAAAAGCCGAAAGACCAGAAGAACCAAGAGAACGAAAGTAACCAGAATAAGCGGGAGAATAAAAACAAGAAGAACAAAATCAGCTAGTATCCAGAGAGCTTTATTCGATAAAATGATAATCGGTCGCTTTGTAATAGTGGTTACGGTTTTAGTAGGAATATTTATAGTTTTTGGGTTTTTAAAAGGAAGAGCAGTCAAAGAACAAGAGGATACTTTGGTCCCGAATGTCCCTTCTGTTTATAACGAGTCTAATAGACAATCTGTGTCTAGACCTCAGTATTCCCCATGGACCAAAAAGGAATTATCCCAAAAATTAAGCCAGTATACTAAAATTCCTGAAGAAGACCTAGTATTTGACGTTACAGAAAGAACTGTAAAAGATAACAAGCATTTTCTTTACGGTGCCTTAGGTGAAAAGGGAGTAACAGGCGGAAAACATTTTTATGTTGTTGTAGAGCTCTCTAATGATATCAAAGGAGATTTAGCAGCACAGTATAGCATTAGGGTGATTTATATAGGTAATATGTATCCTGATTGTAGCATTTTTGATGGTTTAGACGTACCATCTGTATGGTTTAACAAATGTAGAGAATAAGCATATAGCGAGCGTACAGGGTAAAGTATAACAGATCGTGATGAGTACTATGCGCGATTTGACACTGACGTGTATATAGTTTAAAATACATAAATCCCGTGGTTTATCTAATTTAATAGGTCTAGTAATGAAAAAATCTCCCCTAAAGAAACAACTTTACACACTTTTTGCTCTGTTAGTATTTGTTGTAGCTTCTTTCCTTGTTGGCAGGGTTTATGCAGCATCCTATACGTGGGATTTTAATAATCCATCAAATTATGGCTTTATAGCAGGTGAAATCTTTATTCAGAACGGGGTCGCTAAGTTGTTAAAAGTTCCAGTTGTTAAAGGCAACATAGTAGATAGTACTAGTACATTATTAGCTGGTCCTAAAGCACTTGATGTTATTCCTGCAATTAATAGAGCATTGGTTGGTTCTTTTTCAGAAGACGGAGTTCAACTAATTGATATAAGTAATTCTGCTTCTCCACAAGCATTAGGAAACATCGCTGACTCAACTAATACTTATTTGTCTGGCATATCAAAAATTATTCACTATAACAACAATGTAGTTTACGTATTTGCTGAAACAGATGATGGAGTGCAAACGCTTTCAATAGCAAGCTCCGGTGGTACCAATAATGTTTTAAACGCTGTAA
>WFZN01000070.1 GCA_015489555.1 Candidatus Dojkabacteria bacterium
ATTTAGACCTTTTCGTGCCAAATGTAAAAAACTTTTTTTCTCAAATAGATGAACCAATACTTAAATTTTGGAAAAAGAATAAAATTTTTGAAAAATCGGTAGAAAATCGGCCTAAGGATAATTCGTATGTTTTTTATGATGGCCCGCCATTTGTTACCGGAATACCTCATTTTGGGCATCTTTTTGTAAGTACTTTAAAAGACGTTATACCTCGTTACCAGACTATGCTTGGTAAAAGAGTTGAACGTCGTTGGGGGTGGGATTGTCATGGTTTACCAATAGAGGAGAAGGTAGAACGCAAGCTTGGCACCAAGAATCGAAGAGAAGTGGAAGAAAAAATAGGTCTTGAGCGTTTTATAAAAGAGTGTAAGACCTATGTGAATGAGATATCTGATCAATGGCAGTGGTATATAGACCACATTGGTAGGTGGGTTAATATGAAAAATCCATACCGTACAGATACCTTAGAGTATATGGAGTCTGTAATTTGGGCGCTAAAACAGATGTATGAGAAAGGCCTTATATATTTTGGAAAGCGTATTTCTTTGTATTGTCCACGTTGTGGTACTCCTGTGTCAAAGTTTGAAATACAGATGGATAACTCGTACAAAGAGCTAGAAGATCCATCTGTATACGTAAAGTTTAGAGCAAAGTATACCAAGACAGGTATAGGGGTTGGAATTTTTATTGAAGATAATAAAGGTAATGTACTTATGGCTCGTAGAACAGAACCTGGCAGAAAAGAGGTTTGGGGAATATTAGGTGGTAAGATGGACCCAGATGATAGCACGATACTTGATACTGTAAAAAGGGAATTAATGGAAGAGGCCGGCGTTAAGGCAAAAAAGATAGAATACTACGGTAGTACGATAGATGTATTTGAAGGTAGGCTTTTTCATACTTATCATTTTAAGGTTGTACCTGACGGGGTTTGTCAGAAATCAAGTGATGAAACAGGAGAATTTGTATGGGTTACTAAGGAAGATATTCCTTGGAATAATATTCATATCCCCACCAAGAATGCGTTACAAGATGTGTTAAATGGTAAACCCAGGGCAACCATAACACCAGAGGTGACCAAACCTAACGTTTACCTTCTGGTGTGGACTACAACACCTTGGACCTTACCAGAAAACGCTGCAATAGCAGTAAACCCTAAAGAAACTTACGTAACTGTAAAACACAACAATGAGTATTATATACTTGCCAAGGCGCGCTTAGAAGAAGTATTTAAGGATAAAGAATACGAAGTTATAGATGAGTATAAAGGTGAGGAACTTGTAGGTTTGTCTTACGAGCCTTTATTTGATTATTTTAAAGATCAAGCAGGTGATAACGATTTTAAGGTATACGCTGCAGATTTTGTTACTATGGACGAAGGTACAGGTCTTGTTCATATGGCACCAGCATATGGGGAAGATGATTTTAATCTTGCACAAAAAGAGGGAATTTCAATCTTTGAAGCAATAGATGAGCAGGGTCAGTTTGCAGAGCCAGTTTCTGATTTTAAAGGGATGTATTTCAAAAAGGCAGATCCACTTATTACAGATCGTTTGTCAAAAAATGGACTGTTGTTTAGAACAGAAAAGGTGCGACACTCTTACCCAGTTTGTTGGCGATGTGGTACTCCACTTTTATATAAGGCACAAGATTCTTGGTATGTAGATTTACAGAGTCAAAAAGATAAAATGTTAGAGCTTGCAAAACAGATTAATTGGGTTCCTAAAACACAGGCTAAGGCGTTTGAAAATGTTATAAAAAGTGCTCCAGATTGGGGGCTTTCTCGAACACGATTCTGGGCAACTCCATTACCATTCTGGAAGTGTGAAAAATGTGACAATATGGTGGTTGTCGGGTCAATAAAAGAGATAGAAGAACGTTCTGGTAAAAAAGTTACAGATCTGCACAGGCCATATATTGATGAGCACGTATTTACCTGTGAAAAATGTGGTGGTAAGATGTATCGTGTGCCTGATGTGGTGGATGTTTGGTTTGAATCAGGGAGTATGCCATTTGCTCAGTATCATTATCCGTTCAAGAATAAAGATAGGTTTAAGCAGAATTTTCCAGCAGATTACATTGTAGAATATATTGCCCAGGTTAAAGGCTGGTTTAATGTGTTACATAGAGTTTCTTCTATTTTGTTTGATTCTGTGGCATTTAAAAATGTTATAGCCCATGGGGTAATCTTGGGTACAGATGGACGAAAAATGAGTAAATCTTTCGGTAATTATCCTGATCCAAGAGAAACAATAGAGAAATATGGAGCAGACGCCTTAAGGTTGTATTTTACTTCGTATTCGTTTGTAGAGAGCGGTTCTGAGCCTTTTAGTGAAGAACTTGTTAGAGAACAGATTAAGGAAATATTATTACCTTTAATAAATATCTACAAGTACTTTGCAATCTATGCCAATAAATATGGGTTTAGCTATAACAGCGATTTTAAGGCAAGTCACGTTCTTGACAGATGGATATTAGCACGAACAAATCAATCTGTAGAAAATATACGAAAGTGGCTGGATTCCTATAGACTTCCTTATGCTGCAAAGGAGATTAGATTAATTTTAGATGATATCTCAGCATGGTATATAAAGCGAAGTAGGGAAAGGTTTGTAGGCGGAGATAAAGATGCATTGCAAACTTTATTTAGAGTACTACATACTGTGGTGCGTGCTGTTGCTCCATTTGTGCCATTTACAGCAGAATTTATATATCAAAGTTATAAAAAGATATTACCAAGTCCTTTGGAGTCGGTACATCTTGAGCTTTATCCTGAATATAAAAAACTTTTGTCAAAAGAAAAACAGCTTTTACAAGATATGCAAGTTATAAGAAAATTAGCAAGTCTAGGGCATGCTGTAAGGGTAGCCCAAAATTTACCTGTAAGACAGCCACTTTATACATTAGCAATAAAGGATTTACCAGATGTCCCGCATGATAAAGATTTATTAGAATTGTTAAGGGATGAATTAAATGTAAAAGAGGTTCGGTTACCTCCAGAGAAAGATTTTGATAACTTACCCCCTAATTTTGTTAAAGAAGAAGAGAGTGATTTTGCTGTGGCCCTAGATACTACGATAGATGATAAATTGTTAGAAGAGCGAGTAGTACGCGAACTGGTACGCAGAATTCAGGCAGTACGTAAGGAGATGGGGCTTAAAATAGGAGACAAGGTAGAGATAGAGTTTTATATCAAAGATGCCAAGGTTAAGACTTTTATAGAAAAAAATCTTGAACAGGTCTCTAAATTGGTTGAAGCTGATACTATTAATGTAAGTAAAGTTGCTCTAAGAGGCGGTAAGAATTTTAAAGTATTAGATGCAGATGTTACAGTTTTGGTTAAGGCGCTATAATAGTAGCATAACTAATATATGAGTTTATAAGAAATGGCAGAAGTAAATGTTACAACAAAAGAAGAATTTAAAAAGGAAGTACTGGAGCATAAAGGAATAGTCCTAGTAGATTTTTGGGCAGTATGGTGTGCTCCATGCCATATGTTGGCTCCAGTATTAAAAGCGCTAGAAGATCAATATAAAGACAAGCTGAAAGTGGTTAAGGTTAATGTAGACATGGCACGAGAGTTAGCAGAGGAATATCAGATTATGTCGATTCCTACAGTGATGCTTTTTAAAGACGGTGTACAAATTAAACAGTTCATAGGAGTGCAGCCTCTTGACGTATATGCCGATGCAATTGATGCATTAGGACAGAGTGAACAATAAAATTGTAGTATGTGGGCTGTGTCAGGATTATTACCCTTGTTATACCTATTACAATTTGTTGCCTTGGGATTTGCCTTATGGGCTAGTATAAAGGTATCTTGGGTATTAAAACGATATAAAAAGGTTGCAAATTCACTTGGTTTAACTGGAGCAGGGTTAGTACAGTCACTAGCTAAGCGTTTGGGGATTAACGTTACAGTTTCTGAGGGTAAGGGGTGGCTGGTTGATTATTTTAATCCGCGTAATGATGAGATTGTATTATCTAGTGATATTTATAGGGGTAACAGTATTGCAGCAATTGGGGTTGCTGCTCATGAGTTTGGGCACGCTCTGCAGAAGGCATCGCGTTACCCGTTTTTGATAATAAGGAATACGATGGTTCCGATTGTTAAGTGGGGTTCAAATGTCGGATATCTTGCTATATTCTTAGGGTTTATTTTAAACAGCTTGGGTTTAGCAAAATTTGGGGTGGTTTTAATGTTTACGTTGGTGCTTTTTTCGCTTTTGACACTTCCTGTAGAATTTGATGCAAGCAAAAGAGCGTTAAAATTGTTGGAAAAGGAGCTTGGCTTACCAGAGGAGGAACTAAAGAAAGTAAACAGGGTTTTAAAGGCAGCTGCCCTTACCTATGTAGCGGCATTTATTAGTACTCTTATTGAATTTTTATACTACGCAGTTTTAGTATTTAGTAGAGGAGATGATTAGTAATTAAGGATTTTAGAACAACAAGAGGAGATTGATCATGGGTTAGTTGTTAGAATCAAGTGTTAGGATACCCAAAAATTACTTAAACGGTGCGTCAATAGCTTCTATCACTTCTCCTATTACCCCCCGTCTACCGCCTCCTGTAATTTTTAGGTGTACCCATGTGCCAACAGGTAATGTATTGTATGGAATGTCAACTACTTGGTTACGAATAGATAACGCCTGATTTTGGGCAGTTATTATTGCTATGTATTCATTGCCTACTTGGGCTTTGTTACGTTTTGCAAATATCTTATTTACAAGCTGATTAATGCGATCAAATCTATCTTGTACGGTTTTTTGATATTTTACGTTATGCACAAGTTCTTTATGATAGTTATGTCTTGGAGAGTACTTGGCAAAAAACACCTTGTCAAATTCTAGACGTTTTATAATATCTAGCGTGTCTTTAAAATCTTCTTCGTCTTCTGGTGGGAACCCAACAATTATATCGGTGGTAAGATATAGGTTGGGGATGGTTTCCCTGGCATATTGGGCAATTTCTAAATATTTTTCTTTAGTATATTTACGGTTCATTGCCTTAAGTACCTTGTTTGAGCCAGACTGAAGGGGTAGTCCTAGATGTTTCATAAGTTTTTTGCTGTTGTGAATAAAATTAATAATTTCTTTGGTTATGTAGTTTGGGTGCGGGCTGGTAAAAGAGAACATAAAATCGTAAGGTAATGCTTCGATGTCTTTAAGAAGATCAAGAAAAGTCTTGTTTGCCTTTTCGTCTTTCCATTTGTCAACAATTTGACCAAGGAGATAAATTATTTTTTTGCCTTGTTTTAGTGACTGTTCTACCTCTGTCATAATGCTATCGTAAGAACGGTGTTTTTCTGTGCCGCGGGTATAGGGGACAATACAAAAGGTACAAAATTCGCTACATCCAATCATTATAGGTATATTAGCGATAAGAGGGGATTGGTTGCTGGTAGAAGTGGGTATAAGGTCAATGTATGATTTCTCTGTGTCGCGCTTTAAAACTAGATCTTTATGGTGTATTTTGTTCTCAAGTAGTTGGGGTAGTTTGTTAATGTTTGTTATGTCAAAAAATCCTGCAGAGTTTGGCATTATGGTTTCAAGGCGCTTTAGACGTTTAAGTGTTCGGGTTGTATCTTGGTCCAAAAAATCACGTCGTACCATACAACCTGTTATGTAGGTATGCGCCTTAGGATTTTTGTGTTTAATTTTGTTTGTGTAGGAGATTACTTTGTGTTCCGCTTTTTCGCGCACACTACAGGTTAGGACTATTATATAGTCTGCTTTTTCCTCTTTAAAAGTTTCTTTATAACCTTTTTGATTTAGTATAGTACGTATGCGTTCTGCATCAGCATGGTTAAACAGACAACCGTATATCTTTAAAAAGTATTTTTTGGGTTTGGGTTGGTTCATAGGGTATTTTAGCATATTAGCGTACGGCTGTCATGTTGATGACAATGTTATAAATTGTAATGTACAATGTGGGCCATTTGGTTAGTATCTAGTTTGTTGATTTTGGATTTTTCTGTAAATGTTCCTTTGCAAGTTTAATTAAAGTATTCTTCTTGTTTAAAGCTGGATCTTCTATAACACGTTCTAGGAGGTATCTAAGTATTTCTCCTATGACGGGGCCGGGTTTTAGGTTTAAGTGCTGTATTATATCGTTGCCATTTATTTTAAGGTCGCTAATCTTTAGGGCAGCTTCTTGTTGTAGTACTTTTTGTATGTGTTTATGCAAGGCGTTTATTTCTGGGTATGGGTCTACTTTTGGGGAGATTGCTTTGGCATCTGCTATTCGTAATTGGAAAAGATCTTCAATATATTCTAAGCCCACACGTTGTATAAATCTACGCACAGCTGCATCTGACCATTTTGAAGGGGGTTGTTTGTGTTCTAGTTCTTCTATGTAGTTTGGGTAGTAAAACATATGCCAGCGTATAAGGGTTACTACGTGTTTTATGGTTTTATTTGGGAATCGTAGGCGTTTTAGTATTTTTTCTGCCATTTGGGCTGATAGTTTGTCATGCCCGTAGAAGTGGCCGTCTGGAGTTTTGGTAAAGGGTTTGGCTATGTCGTGTAACAGTGCGGCTAGTCGAACTTCAAGTTTTTTTAGAGCATTGTCGCAGGCTTTAAGAAGGTGAGTATAAACATCGTATTTATGCATAATGGGTTGTTCTACTCCTACGGTGTCAAGAAGCTCTGGAATAAGGTATTTTAATAGACCGGTTTTTCTCATACATTCTATACCCAGGGAAGGTTTATTGGCATATGTCAAAAGTTTAACAAGCTCGCTTTGTAGGCGTTCTTTTGAGATATACTTTATTAAATCCAAAATTCGGGGTATAGCATTATAGGTTTTAGGCTCTATATCAAATTCTAGTTGGGCTCTAAAACGGCAAGCACGAAATGCCCGTAGGGGATCTTCTTTAAAACGTTCTAAAGGATTACCAACAGCTCGTATTGTTTTGGTCGATAGATCCTCTATACCGTTGTATGGGTCTATTAAGGGTAGGGTAAGTGTTATGTTTTTTGAAGGGTCGGTTAAAGGAGTGATATCTTTTACAACGCTAAGGTCTGCTGCCATAGCGTTTATAGTAAAATCGCGTCTTGCAAGGTCGTTGGTTATGTCTGTTATAAATGTGACCTTTGAAGGATGTCGGTAATCTTTGTAATCGCTTTCTGTACGAAATGTGGTTATTTCTATGTTGGCATATTTCTTGTAGGCAGGAATGTATACGGGTACAATAACAGTGCCAAATTTGGCTCCGACTTCTTTACTTTGTGGAAATGTTTTTTGTATTTGAGAGGGCAAAGCGTTGGTGGCTATATCGTAGTCATCAGGATTTAGGTTAAGTAATGTGTCACGCAAAGCTCCGCCTACTAAATAGGCTTTAAAATTGTTGCGTAAAAGCGTTTGACTGATTTGTACAACATAATTTGGGAGTGATATCGTTACTTGGGTTCTACTGTCTTTGGTTATAGGCATGGTAAGATTATAACCTTTTGTATTGTAGGATAGGCAAAGCGGATCTGATATTCTGGACAGATTAGATGTAAAACCAATTGTATTACATTTGACAACCTGTCAAAAAGGCGTGTATAATAAGGCATTAGGAACTAATATTATTGTGTAAGTTATATGACAGCAGCTAAGAAACAATATACTATTCAAGCAGCCGTTAAGGAATTGGTGCTTAAAGATAGTGAAATTATGCGTCTTTTGAAAACTCCATATTTTAATACTAGTGCTTATGCTCGCCAGATACAAGGTAGGGTAGAACGTATGGTCGGACATAGGGTTAAGCTTAACACCATTACTGTATCCTTAAAACGACTTGCTAAAAGATTAGATAATAATATGATAACAACTGGCACCGCGGATGCGCTAAAGGTGGAAGATCTAGTAGTTAAGGCGCCATTGACTTTAATTAAGATATCAAATACTCCTGCAGGAAGGGTTGTTTTATCTCGTTTGGTTGCAGATAAACGTTTTGATGAGGTAGTTAATCTCATTTCCTTGTCTGGAGCTACCCAGGATATTTATTTAGCTGTTGGTAAGAATTTTAAGGGGGATCTTGCTAAATTTAATGAAGTCGGAGGAGTTATTAATGGAGAGTTCGCATTAATAACTATTGTATCTAACGGGAATATTACAGACGTGTTAGAGTATATTGGTAAAAAATTTAGGTCTGAGAGTGTTAAGCCTTTTATGGTGGAGGTAATTGATAGAGAGGTTCGTTTTGTTGTGGATTATCCAGAGCTTATAAAAGTGCTTACGTGGTTTTCCTAGGTTTTTTGTGGGGTTGTATTTTGAAGATAGATTCTAATGGGTTGTGTTAAGGTATGATGTGAATTGAGGAAATACTGGGTTTGAGAGTTTGAAGTTGTGTTAAGGGTAAACTTGTTCTTGCGCCCGGAGGGACTCGAACCCCCAACCTGCCGCTTAGAAGGCGGCTGCTCTATCCAGTTGAGCTACGGGCGCGTTATTTTTTGTTTGCTTGGATCTATTTTTGCGAGCAACTTGCACATATGGGGTGTTAACAAAGGCGTAAGGGGTGGGGCGGGCGCTTTGCGCCCGCCCCACCCAACCGTCTTAAAGACGGGCCTTTTTAACGTAATCCCCAAACAATTATATCACACCTAATTATTGGCTTTTAGGATGAGTATGTTTAAGGTGAATAAACTTATAAATGGTGTTATTGTTCGCATTCAAACTATTAGGATTGTTTCCCCCTAGTTAATATTAACTTTTAGGGAACATTGATGTTTTGTAATTTTATGTGCGGGCTTGTGGTCGTGTTATCCGGTTGTTTTTAGACACGTTTACTATTTTGTAATTTCTAACAGCTTCTGTATATGCCATGTATGATGTTAAAGTGACGTATAACATAGTAATTTTGTCTTGGGCCCTCCGTTTATATCGCCCGCCGTCTATCTTAGGACGGCGGAGAGCTTTTCGTTAATACCAGTTGCTAAGGCTAATTTCAGGTATTAATTGATCCGATACATCCACTTGTAAAATTCCACTTTTGCTGGTATAAATTAGTATGGTTTTTAAAGTTCCCTATAGCGTAAAAGTATTTTCGCCTTCTTCAAAGGGGGAAGAAAAAAACTGTATATTGTGGCAAATAGACGAGATTAACTATGATTTTTCCCTAGGTTTGTATTTTGAGCTTGTAAGTCCTTCTTTGCCGGAGGGAGAGCGTACAAAACTTTGCAGTTCATTATGGGGGGAATTTACAAAGGTATATAA
>WFZN01000071.1 GCA_015489555.1 Candidatus Dojkabacteria bacterium
GATAAATATTACATAGACTTTGTAGCTCTTGCAAAAGCAGAACTTAAACAAAATTTTGGAATAGATACCTTTTACGAGTCAGGTATTTGTACTTATGAAGAAGCCCAAAAAGACAAACTTTTCTCATACACATACTCAAAAGAACACAACATACCCCCGGGGGTATTTAATGTAAGGGTGGTGGTTGGATGATGTTTTAATGGATTAATACACCCTAGTAACTTCTAAACTCCTTACCATTTCTTCTGCTACTTTTTTAAAGCGTTTTTCGTATTCTTCTTTGGGAGCTAAAAATGTTACAGCCCAGTAAAAGCCGTTTTTAGTATCGTTGTAATAGTAAACTTCTGCTATAAAAGGTATGTTTTTAACTTTTAAATAGGCTTTAAGGTATACTCCGGTTGGTTCTGTCTTCTCGTCTAAGACCTTACCGTTATACTCATAAAGGCCATTTTTGTTATATGTTACGTAATCAGTAAAAGAGGTATAGTCAGAGGGGTTGGCACGAAGTATATCAATAAGTGGTACACCCACTTTGTTAGGGTCTTCTTTAAAGGTTATTTTTGTTTCATAACCTATTGCACTCTCTTGCCAGTTGGGAGGCGTTTTAATGCATACCTTTACTTGAAAGTCACGTTTATAGTCGTAAGATACACTACATTTTTTCTCAAGAATAATATCTGATGTTTCCTTGGGTTGTAAAGTTGCGGCACTAGACTCGGGGTTTTGCCTATCTTTTAGATTTACGGCCCCAAGTATTGATAAAGTCAGAAAGAATAACAGTATTAAAAATATGAATTTTTTGTATACGGGGTTATTTACTCTTTGTGTTTGCATTAAGTTAGTATAACAGTTCTTTACAAGTTTGGATTTATAGGTATACTAAATGTATGGAGCAACTAGAATATGAACCCTCTGAACCGGATATGCAATCAGGTAATTTGGGAGAGTCGGGAGGAGAAAATGAACGTTTAGAGGGGCGGGTAAATGAGGGTCATGTTCAAAGAGTAAAAAATCCAGTTGCGGGCGTTGAGGCTGATGGATTATCAGAAGAAGGGCGTATATGGACCGAACGTAGAGAAGCAATAGATTCGATGGTTCGACAAATTGATTGGGCACTAGAAGTTTTAAATGATGCAAAATTCATCCCTCCGGCTGTAGGATTTATTAGAGAAAAGGGGAGTCAGATGGGGCGATTATTATCTGAGTTAGGTAGTTGGTACGCCCAATTAAGATTTCGTCTAAAGAATGGGCAAGTGAGTGTGAATAATGTACTAGAGGAACTACAACATTATGCAGTGCAGTTAGGTCGTTTGCTCACGGATACGGAAATTGACGCAGGTTGGTTACGTTCGAAAAGAAGAGCCGCCGTACGGGAGTTGGATTTAGAGCCGGTTGATTCATTGTTTAAGGGATTTGATAATTGGTCACTTCCTGGTATTGACGCTGCTGATAGAGAGACATCTACTGATAGGGAATTTATGAATCTAGTAAGGGACATCCAAGAGCAAATGCAACGGTTGGCCCAAGATTATCGTAATATCTTCCCAGATGGTATGGCTGGTACCTTAAATGAAGGGTTAAGAGCATTGGCTCACGGGGCGTTAGCTGGTATTGCCGATCTGGAGGATTTTAAGGGTAGGATCAATAAGGCAGTCCAAGATTTGGCAAATAATCCATATGGACCTGGTGATGCGTTAGACAGGAGATTATTTTTAGAAGAGCTACCAGGGCTAATCGCTAAGTTGAGTGGTCTTTATAAACCAGCTAAGGGAATAGACGAAGAATTATATCAAAAATTTTCACGGGCAAATGTTGAAAGTTGGTTAGAGAACTTAGAGAATCTTAAGCGGGAGCTATTAAAAGCCCGCGAACTTGCAGCACAACAAGAGGAGCAAATCGCACAACAATTTAAATCCCTAAAAGAAACAGAGCAACCCCAGAAAGCCGAGGGGAACAAGTCTACTCCTGCTGCACACCGTGTATCTAAAGCTACTCACGGACATGATAGAGAAACTCCATCTTCACAATAAAGATACTTTCAGTAAGTAGTGATAAATGAGCTATTTTGATTGTTTAAATCCCCCTTAACGGGTTTAAATTACTTTTAATATGCTAAAATTTACCTATGCCAACCAACAAAATTTTAATTGCCGTAGCATGGCCCTATGTTAATGCTGATTCTTTACATCTTGGTCACATCGCTGGGGCATATCTTGGAGCTGATATTTTTAGACGTTACAACCTGTTACAAGGTAGAGAGGTACTAATGGTTTCAGGTAGTGATATGCATGGTACTCCTGTTAGTGTTAAGGCGTTGGCTTCTGGAGTTGACCCTAAAGACTTTGCTTTTTCAAACCACAAAATCTTTGTTTCACAACTTAAAGCTTTAGGATTTGAGTATAGTAATTACACTAATACCCATAGAGAGCTTCATTTTAAAGTAGTAAATACTATTGGAAGGTTTTTGTATAACCAAGGTTTTTTAAAGCCCGGTAAAACTAAGATGTTTTTTGATACAAAACTTAATAAGGTGTTACCTGACCGATACGTAGAAGGTACCTGTAAATACTGTGGATACTACCCTGCTCGTGGTGATCAGTGTGATGGGTGTGGAAGAATTTTAGATATTACAGATTTAAAAGACCCAAAAAGTAAACTTTCTGGTACTACCCCTACTATTACGGAAGTTACCAATCTTTATTTGGATTTACCTAGATTTAAAGAGCAGATACTTGACTATGTTAGAAACTCTACCCACTGGCGGTCTCATGTAAGAGAGATGACCTTGGGCTTTTTAAAAGAAGGTTTAAAAGCACGCCCAGTTACTCGTAACATTGAGTGGGGGATTCCTGTAGATATTGATGGTTACTGTGACCAGGTATGGTATGTATGGTTTGAGGCAGTAATTGGGTACCTTTTTGCAAGCATTGAGTGGAGTACATTTTTAGGTAACCCCCCAGCAGATTATGTTGGTATTTATAATGGCAAACCTAAGTCAAAAAACGCGTGGCAAGAATATTGGCATAATCCCGAAGTAAAACATTACTAC
>WFZN01000072.1 GCA_015489555.1 Candidatus Dojkabacteria bacterium
GTATGTAGACAAAGCAGTATGCATTAATAAAAAACTCCACTACCACGGGGAACCTCAGGCGATTTTAGAGCCCTCAAGGTTGGAGAAAGTTTACGGCACTAGGGTGGTGCCTTTGTTTCATAGACATTAAGGGTTAATAGAAAGCCTTTTTGCGAACCTCTAATATTTAAAACTATGAGAAAGATTACCCTAAGTTTGGCGTTGGCCCTATTTTCAAGCGCCTACGCCGAAAATGCAATCAATGCGCAAGATATATGTCAATACGGCACCCCCGAAGGAACGCCGGCCAATTTGATTTTTACTCTTGACTATTCGGGCTCTATGTCAAATAGAGCTTATTTAGAGGATTCCTATAATCCTTCCAAAATTTACTTAGGGTACTTTGACCCCTTTGGAATTTATAGACTGGTACAGCTTAATACCACTACCTATGTATGGGAGAAAAATTCCCAAGAGCCAGAAGTCTATTTAAAACCTCTCCTATGGTCTAAAGGTTTTGATGAGGAAGAAAATTTATATTCTGGAAACTATTTGAACTATATCTACACAACCAGGTTAAGTTTATTACAAGTACTTTTAACGGGAGGTTTATACAAGCAAATACAAGTTAATACCGGCACAGGTTGTGAATTGGATATCTGGTTTGGGGATAGCGTAAAAAATAAAATTCATAATCCGCATTTAAAGCTATATTTAGAAGCCTTACTAAATGGAACAGAAAAGATTCCCTTCGGAAGCATTGAAGATAACGGAACAGATATAGTTATAAAAGTTCCAATTCCTTGCCTGTTAGAACCGCCATTAAATATGGCTATTACCAACTATCATATAGCCCGTAACTTCGGCAGACATTTTTATAAACACTGGCAGCATGCTGTATGTAGAGTTTTACCCACCCCTATGTTAAGGCATCTTTGTAAAAAAGCCGATAATCTAGACGCGAAAGTAGTAAGCGCGGGTACTACCCAAACGCTGTATGTAATTCCCTTATTAGAAGAAAAACAAAGTTCCAGTTTGTATTTTTACGGATGGGTCGGTAAACATTGCTGTAAACACAAAGGGGTTAACGGCATAAGAATAAAAATGCAAAAATGGTTATCTATTTGGCAAACACATAAAAACGCTATGTGTAAATTAATGTCTTTCCATTGGTATCACCACTGCCCTCTATACAACTTAATGTGCACAGGGTATACCCATAAAAATTTCTATCTCAAAATGGAAGATGCCTTTACCTTTGATGGAACCTCCTTAAAAGGTTTACTTCAAAGATTGGAGGAAAGAGTTGATAGACCTCGGGTGGGAGGTATCTTATTTTCAGATAAAATAAAAGCTGCAGAAGACTTAAGTTATTTTTACGATGAGTTAATAAGTGATATTAATACTACGCCTCCTGAAGGCGCTACCTATACAGGGGAAACCTTTGAAGTGGTTAAAACCTTCTTTGAAAATAAAACGGTATCCAATCCTTATAAGTTTTCTGTAGAAGAAAGTAACGGAAACCTAGTTACCCTCACTGTAAGCAACGCTAAAAACTGGAACGCTCTTTTCTCCGACGGTGAATGGAATGGAAAGATAGACCCCGCTGCGGTTGCCTACCAAATGTGGAGGGGTGGTTATGCCGACTTGGTTAGCAGCCTTCCGGGAAACCAAACTGTGGAAACCTATTCCTTTGCTATGTTCCTAAATACTAACGACTACGGCTATAGGGCTATGGAAAACATTGCCGTTATGGGAGGCTTTATAGATAAAGATGGTAATAAAATCCCCAAAGGATACGAAGACTATATAAACCCAGACGGTTCTTTTAAAGCAAAATGCCTGGAATACGACTTTGGGACTGGAAAATGTGTAAGGTGGCAACCTCTTTTCAATAGCGAATTAGTTAATCCTCCTATTAAGGCTGATACTATAGGCGAATGGTATATTAACGGAAAAATAAAGAACTTTTTTGGTAGTGAAAAAATTACAAAAATCTATTTTAACACTTATAATTTGTTTGCAACAAAAATTGCGAATAAATTGGAAAGTGTGTATTGCGGAGAAGAGCCTTCCCTTGTTCCGATTTCAAAACAACCGGTTGAATTAATTAAAGAAATTTCCAGCAATATTTGGATATTAAAGAATAATAGAGTGGGCGATGAACAAATCAAAGACCTTTTAGCTACAGCTCTAGCTGAAATTGCTTTAAGCCAAACGGGAGAAATAAGGGAATCTCTCGCAAATCAACTGGAGACCATAGAAACCAGCACATCCATAGATGAAGCGGTAACTCAGGCTCAAAATCTGGTTAGAGAAGTAATTAGAGAACAAGTTAGAATAGTGGAAGAAAATCCAACTGCAGAAAATTTAAGCGCCCTAGCAGTTTCCTTAACTAATATAGCTCCTATAGAACCTACAGCTCAGAAACAGGCACAAATAGTGAGCAATTTTGCACAACAACTTCAACAGGGAAATATAAGTATCACCCAACTTAAACAGCAATTGGTTAATACTTTTGAAGATTTAGAAATAACGGATACTTTAGAGGAGGCCCAAAAACTCGAAGAGTTAGTAAATACTGTTCTAGATACAATAAACAACAACCAGCAGCTAAGTGAAGAGGAGGTACAAAATCTTATTACCAGCTTACAAAACTATATAAATAGGTTGACTTCTTTAAGCAACAGAGTTCCCTCTTTGAGGCATATAGTAAATACACTCCAACAATTGACAAATAATATAGCTCAAAATGGTATTACTCAATCCACACTTAAGAAGATAGAAAATGCTTTGCAAAAAAGTCAACAAACGCT
>WFZN01000073.1 GCA_015489555.1 Candidatus Dojkabacteria bacterium
ATTAGGTGGTTAACTTATAAGTTACTTTACTACCTCCCCATGCACAATAAATCTACCATCAGGATAATTAAGGTGATACGATCCGTAATGAGAATATAGGTTTTGATTATACAGAGTGTCACGTAAAGAAGCGTGGATATTGTCGTACTTTATACCAAGGTCAAGTAAGCGTTTTATTAGAGCGCTATATAGATTTAAACGGTATCCAGAGCGTGGCAGTGGTTTTTGGGTAAGATCTAATTTGACACCGTAGTGTACGTCCTGTTTTGTAAGGGAGTATTTTGTAGTAGCTACTTTTTCTAACAATTCCAGGGGCAAGGGGTCGTATTTTAAATAATAAACAGGAGCAAAATTACTGTTATTAACAGCAAGTAGGTCTACGAATTCAAGGTTGGCAATTTGATTGTAAAGTGGCTGTTTATCTAACTTCTCTTGTGTATTGTAGATAAAGCCTTTCCAAAGAGGGTTGTTTTTAAATTTATCAATGTTTTCATATATGTATCCAAACGGTTTTATGCCAGGTGACATGTATATGTGTACCCTGTTTGGGGGAATATCAAACTTTTCACGTAGTATGTTTAGAGTTTTCGCAGGTAGATCAAGGCTGTATCCTGGATTACCTACATGCATAGCTCCGTATATTTTTGTTACTGGGTCAAAAAAGAAAATAACATAACAGTCACCGACTAATATACTAAGTGATTTGTTCGGGATATCCATTATAATTGCATCTGCTTCTAAACCTTTTTCCCGGAGGTTGTTGCCGTTGTCATAGAATGAAAGGTCCCTAATTTGGGGTATAACTTTATTTGCGATTATTAACTTGTCTTTGCTTTCAAGGTTGATGAGCACTTCTTCGTCAGGGGCTTTTTGGATAAGTTCTAAATATAGTTTACTTCGTTTTAAGACTATATCAGGTTTATCATATTTGTAGGAGAGATTACCAAGAAGTCTTGTAGTGTATCCTACTCTAAAATTAAGATCTGGATCATAAGGCACAGTCTCTATGAGTTTTAAGGGTACAGGTGGTTTTGTGTCAAGATTATTTGGTTTATAAGGATTTTTTGTGACTTGGTACTCAAAATTATATACATCTAATATTTTTTGTTCTGCTTTAGGTAGAGATTTTAGCCATTTAAGGTATTCTTTTTGAAGAGATTTATTATGATGAGAATGTAATATTAACAGATACATATAGTGTGCAGCCTTTTTACCAAATTTTGATGATGGGCTAATAAATCCAGTTTTATCTATTATTTTAAGTAGATATTTAGTGTTTTTAGTGATAACGTGTTGATAGGCTTGTTGTAGTGTCTCAAAAAACGTAAATGCGGTTTGATCACGTATGGCAAGCAGCTCAAGAGACATCCGTACGTCAAAAAGATCTATCATTCTTAAGTATAACTAAACTATAAGGTTCTTAGACTTGCAACCAGGGGTATGGGTAAAAAAAGCATTCCAATCTAAATAGGATTTTTTAGGCCGATTTTAGATTAGATAATGCTCTTGTTTAACTTGGTTTTCTAAACCACTTTGAGAACCCTACTCCTTTATCCTTTGTATAGTGGGCGTCTTTTTGATCAATGTCATAGCGTATGTTGGTAGGTATCAATAATTTATCAAAGTAAAGCTTGGCTATTGGCTGGCCGTCACTTACAGTTATATCTTCAAAAGGCCGAATTTCAAGAGTTAAAGGGCGCCCTACTTTACTGTTTAGGCCCCAACCAGGATCTACAAAACCTGCGTAATGGGTGCGGTATTCCCCTGTATTTATATCTATGCCTAAAAATTCTGCAGCTATATAAGGGGGTATACGTACACCTTCTTTTATAGAGAAAAGATAGAATCTTCCTTTTTTAAGTTGGATTTTACCATTTTGTTTTAATACCGGTTCAAAGTAGTCTAGGGGGTCAAGGGTATTCTCATTTACTGTTAAATCTAAAACAGGAGCCTTCTTTTTGGCTACCCATCCTGCAATATTTTTACCAAATCCTATGCTTAGTACTATACCACCATCCCATGGGTCAATGTTTACAGGCTTACCGTTGTTTATGGCATTTTCTGTTTTAATAATCTGTTTAATCTCTGATAAAGAACGTACTCGTTGACTTTGCCCTCTTATAAAACGGGCTTGGGTAATAGTTAGGTTCTCTTTAATAAGATATCAAAAGATTTTGATACTACTAACGCCCAGAGCTTTCCATTAAAACCTTTAGGAATATGATCGAATCTTCCTGAACCTTCAGCTATTACTCGTACATGAAGGTCAATCCTGCCAATACTTGATTTTGGACTGCAAAGCGCCCAGATGTTTTGTGGTAAGTTAAAGTTACCCTTTAGTTTGATAAGATAAGGCCTTCCCTTTTTAAGTGGGATATTAATAGGATGTTCTTTAAACTTTATACCCGTCTGTTTAAGATAATCTAGAACTTTGATAGTCGGCGGTAAGAAAAAACTTTCAAGCTCATATATTTGATCAGTTATGGCAAGGTCTAAAGATGCAGGTTTAATGTGGGTTTTATTTACGTTATTAATTGCATTTTTTTCTAATAATTTAGTAATGTAATGATAAGGTAATACTCCACCCAC
>WFZN01000074.1 GCA_015489555.1 Candidatus Dojkabacteria bacterium
GTGAAAAGGCCTATGGTAGGGTAATCGCCAACTCCGAATTTAGGTGGTGAAAAGGCGAAGTAGCCCAACCCTAACTCCGAATTTAGGTGGTGAAAAGGCGTTAAATGTTAAATAAAATCTCCGAATTTAGGTGGTGAAAAGGCCGCCACGGTTGTATCGGATCTCCGAATTTAGGTGGTGAAAAGGCAACCTAAAGTAATTCTAATCTCCGAATTTAGGTGGTGAAAAGGCAGAAACCAAGCGGCAAGCACTCCGAATTTAGGTGGTGAAAAGGCATTTCACAAAACACGCATTCTCCGAATTTAGGTGGTGAAAAGGCCCGCCGGGGGAGGAGGTGGAAGGCCGAGCTCCGAATTTAGGTGGTGAAAAGGCAAAGTCGGACTTTTAAATTTCTCCGAATTTAGGTGGTGAAAAGGCAGGCAGGATAGCGAAAGGACTCCGAATTTAGGTGGTGAAAAGGCTTTTTCCCGAGGAACTCCACTCCGAATTTAGGTGGTGAAAAGGCTCCTATAACCTACGGGGCGACTCCGAATTTAGGTGGTGAAAAGGCGGTTACCCCTCTTTAAAAAACTCCGAATTTAGGTGGTGAAAAGGCGTACGCCTCCCAGAGCACCTCCGAATTTAGGTGGTGAAAAGGCCGCCACGGTTGTATCGGATCTCCGAATTTAGGTGGTGAAAAGGCTGATAGGGACTGTAAGGCCTTAGTAATATATAACCGAGGATCCCAGCCCCTGCGCCTACGGTGCAGGTACTCCTGTCTAGAATAGAGGACATGTCTTGTGGTAGTGGGGTCATTTAATAAGCACAGTATCTACCAGGTTACGGTATGTAACGCTAGGAAGTCCGTGAGGGTATTTCCGTTTTAACTTACTAATAAGTTTAAGCGCTATAAGAAAGTGTTTTTTGATATTCTCGTGGTAAAATCGTTGAGCACTTTTAGGTAGTTTAGGATGTCCGTGCAACGGTTTGTCGCTTACGCTTAATATAACGCCCACAGGTATTTTGTAGATAAACCCCGCGGTTGCCACTGTGGCAGATTCCATCTCAATAGCTACGGCCCTTGATTTTATAATTATATCTAGATACTTGGATAAATAGAACTCCCAGTTTCGGTCAAGCACTGTAATCACGTTGCCAGCCCTAAAACGAATATTTTCTTTCTTAAGGATGTTAAAAAGGTACTTGTTAACAGCGTAGTGAGGGTAAATAGGAATAGACACAGGCAGTATGTCTTTAAAGGCATAGTCTTTTCTTATAAATCCAGTGGGGACTACCATGTCGCCGATTTGCTGGTGGTTTCGTACCCCCCCCACAATGGCCTATAAGTATAACTAATTTAGGTCTTAAAACTGCAAGATGATCCATTATGTTTTTGGCATTAGAGGGACCAACTCCAATGTTAATCATACTAATACCTTGTTTTTGGGGGAGCTTGTAATGTATGGTAGGCATCTGTACATTTGAGGGGGAGCTTAGCACTTTTGGGAAGTGTTTTTTAAATATTTCCATATACATGTTGTAATTAGTAAGGAGCACGTAATTTTGTACATTTGAAGCCTCAAGCCCCGTGTAGTGTTTAATACGTTGTACTGAGAGTTCTATTCTTTCAGGGGTAAAAAGAAACAGTCGTTTTTTGCGCAGATCTATATTACTCTCATCAAGGTTTTTGTAAAAGTCGGGTTGTTGCGGTAAAAGACGTTTACGGCTTTTGGTTATCTTGATTGTTGCTCCTTTTTTAAGAAGGTAATCAAATTCAGAGATTAGGTAGTATTTCAAAACTTTTGGTTCTGCAAGTTCCCCGCTAATCGTTGGGTTTGCTAAACTCCAGGGCCTATGTATAGTAACTTGTGGGTAAAACCCGTCGTTGTATATTTTTATAAGTGTTTGTACTAAGATTTTTGGGTTAATAGAGCGTTTCATGGGGTTGTCGGTTTTGTCTTAGTTAGTGGGATTTGTTTTAAGGTAACGTTTACAGGCCACAGTTATTAGATTTTACGTCAAAGATAGTGTGCATGCAACGGTATGCGGTGTGGGGCGGAGTCGTTTCGTTAATTCCGTTGGTACTGTATATTTCGGCTTCCGTGGCTAAGTTTGGTTAACGTTTCCTGTGTCTTAGGATTTTGTTATACGTTTTAGAAAATATGATAAAAAGACTGGCAAGCTTAGGGGTATGTGGTAAATTGGTTGGGGACTGTAGTTTTTGGGGGTACTTGTTGGTTGTGGTAAAATACTACAGTTTTAATAGATAAAATGTAATAAAGTTAATTATTTAGGGTGCTTTGGAATAGGAGAAGAAGGGCGGAGGATCTACGTAGCAGAGAATTGCCTTCGTTTGAGGTAGTGTCCAGGCAAGTCATAGAAGCCCTTAATGTTTTGTTACGGGCGCCGGGGGGGGGTAATGTGCAGATAACTAGGAGGGAACTAATGGAACAATTACTACAGGGACTGCTGGCAGAGAGAGTATCAAACCCCTTTGGAGTATTAGAATACATAAGTCAGATAGTGGTTCATAATCCTTTTGCAGACCCTAGACGTGATTTAAGGGTGGTTAGGATGTACTTTCCAGGTGTAGGAAGGGGGAATGCGTGGGTGCCAGTTAGCGTGTCAGGAAGTTGGGCAGCCAAGCGAGGAGAAGGAACAGAAGTAGTTTATCAGCGTTTTTTCTCTAACGTCGTAGATAAAGTGATTATTGCGCAGGTAGGTTTGCCCCCAACTGATGCTACTTCAAGGCGTCCCGATACTGATGCTGTTAGGCGCTTAGCAACCCCAGATCCTATTACAGTGTCGATGTGGTCTTTTATACCACCCGCTCATAGAAGATAGTCATGTGTTTTTATAGTTAGGTTGATAGTTTATTTCCGGATGTGTTGGTCTTTCTTTTTATTCTAGCCTCCCCTAACCACATACATATATGCGCTGTTTGCTGCTACGGCTCCTTCGCCTGTTGCTACTACTATTTGGTGGAATTTGTTGTTGGCTGTTGTAATGTCTCCTGCTGCAAAAAAGCCCGGGACACTTGTACTCATATCAGGTTTTACTTTTATGTAGCCGTGTTCGTCTTTTTCTACATCAAATTTAAGTATGGAAGTATCAGGGTAATGGCCTATTTCTATAAATAGTCCTTCTAGTTCTATTTTGCGGCCATCTTTGGTAATAACTCCTTGTACCTTCTGATCACCGTAAATTTCAGCCACTTCTGTGTTAAAAAGTACTTCTATTTTTGGGTTTTTAAAGATCTGCTCTTGCCATATGGGTTCTGCACGCATCTTGTCACGTCTAACAAACATATATACTTTGGGGCTAATATCAGCAAGATATAAAGCACCTGTTGCAGCTGAATCCCCCCCGCCTACAATACCTACAATTTTATCTCTGTAAAAAAATCCATCACACGTTACACAATGAGAAACGCCTTTACCTAGGAATTTTTTCTCAGACACAAGCCCAAGTTCACGTTTTTTAACACCTACTGTAAAGATTAATGCCTTACTTTTTATTACGCTACCTTGTTGGGTTTTGGTAATAAATTGATTATCTTTGTGCTCTACGCTTATCACAGTATCGAATATAAATTCAGAGTTAGACATTGGTAAGAAATGCTCTGCATGTTCTTTAAATTTTGTTGAAAGTTCAAATCCCTTTATTTGTATAAAGCCGGGGTAATTTTCAATGATGTGAGCTTTTGAGACCTGCCCACCTATTGTGTTTCCGATTAGAATGTGTTGTAGTTTGTAACGCGATGCGTAGATACTAGCTGTGTACCCCGCTGGCCCTGTACCTATAATTACTAAAGGAATTTCTTTAATAGAAGACGCCATAATATCATGCAATTATTTTAACCTTAGCTTTTGAAACTCAGTATAATTCTAACATGGTAAACAAAAGGCAAGTAAAAGCTGTCCTTGATCAAAATAAATGTATATCTTGTGGAGTATGTGGGGCAATCGCCTCTGATGTGTTTGTATTTGACGATACAACCGGGAAATACAAGGTACAAAATCCATATGGCCAGTGGATTAAGGTAGACGAACAAGTGTATCAAAAGCTTAAAATGGCAGAGCAAGCTTGTCCTGTACGTTGTATAGCCATAGATGAGAAAATATAAATTCAGCAATAATAATATATGCGTAGCACGGTTGTTTTGCGTTTAGTGGTGTTAGATAAAAAGTCGAGTAATTGGTTTCAAGAATTGTTTGATAGACATCGTTTGTTTAAAGACTTCGTAGTTTTTCTAGAAAATATTTTTGAGAAGGCCTTTTATATACTCGTAGCCTTAGTGGTAGTATTTAGTGCCAGATTATGGGATAATTCCGTAGAGGATAGGTTGTTTGTAGTTGGAGTGTTTCTTTTGCCGTTATGGTTAGGGTTGTTGTTTTATGTTATAAGGCCAGCATTTGGTAGAAAACGCCCTAAAGCAGATAAAACGCAAAACAGGTTCTCATATAATGATTATTCGTTTCCCTCAATGCACGCTTTTGCCTCGTTCTATTCTGTTATTTTGATAACATTGATATATAAATATTTAGGTTGGCTGTATATGACGTTGTTATGGTTTATAGCATTGTTTATCGGTGTATCGCGGGTGGTGCAACGTATGCATTATTGGGCAGATATAGTAACTGGGGCGTTACTAGGGGCTGTTACTGCCGTAGCGGTGTACTGGGGATGTTATGCATTGTTTGTATAATCTATAGATGTATAGAGTAGGAACCTTACTACGTAAAGCTCGAGAGGAAGCTGGTATTCCCATCAATAATGTCGCCAAGATCTTACACGTAAAACCACATGTTATTGAGGCAATAGAGAAAAATGATTTTTCTGTTTTTAAATCACCTACTTATGTTAAAGGCCTTATAAAGAACTATTGCAGGGTAGTCGATTTAGATTATCAGAAAATTTTGCCGTTTTTGCGCAGGGAATTGCAAGGAGAGGATATTGTAATTCCTAAAAAATTTACCCCCATTCAGGCAAAAACTATACAGATTGGTTTTGTACATCTAGCAATCGCTGGTATAGTTTTTTTGATCGTTGTAAGTATCTTCTTTATTATTCGGGCTTATCTGCAGTCTATCAAGCCCCCAAGGTTAGAGATAATAGAGCCTAAACAACATGAGTTTGTAACAGATAGGCAAGAACTAGTAGTTAAAGGAATAACAGAAGATAGGGTAAGTGTAAAGGTTAATGGTGAACAGGTGCCTTTAACAGAGGATTTTTTATTTGAAAAGAAGATTGTTCTTACCCCTGGGGAAAACAAGATAAACATTGAGGCTGAAAAGACGTATGTTAAGGATAAAAAAACTAATATAGTACTTACAGTTGTATATAAGCCAGTAAAGGAGTTAACAGAAAATTCGGGTGCAAAATCTGTAGAAAACGTATCTTTTAAGGTTAAGGTACAGGGAGGGGCAGCTTGGATACTAGTTAGAGCAGATAATAAACAATATGATGTTGGTATAAAGAACAGCGGGTATTCTAAAACTTTTGAGGCATCAGAATATTTTGAAGTAATCACTGGAAAACCTTCTTATACCGAAGTGATTTTTAATGGTAAAACTCTAAAATGGCAAACAGAAGGTAACCGTATATATGTACGGTGTGAAGCTTCTAACAACTGGCAGTGTGAGTAAAAACTATGCTATAAAGTCTAAAAAGTTATTTTCGTTAATTACTGTGAGTCGTTGTGCATCCGGATAATAGGTTTTAAAAGCTTTGGGGGATTTGGCTTTAGAATTTGTAAGTTTTAGTCCGTATGGTAAGATTCTACCGTCTTTTTCTTCTATAAGGTCGATTTCTTGCTTAGTTTTGGTTCTCCAAAAGTACATATTGGTGTAATCAAGCAAAATGGAGTGCTTTTTAAGACGCTCCATAAATATAAAGTTTTCCCAGAGTGCCCCTTTATCTGGTCTTAGGTTAAATTCACTAAAGTCATTTAGTACGGCGTTGCGAATACCAAGATCTACAAAGTAGTATTTTTTACTCTTTTTAAGTTCGTTGCGTTTATTACGTGTGTAGTTGGGCACTTGTACAATAATGTAACTTTTTTGCAGCAACCAGAGGTATTTTTGTACAGTTTTTACATCAATACCAAGTTCGTTTGCAAGTTCATTATAAGATACAGTACTACCTATTTGATAGGCCAGTAATTTTAATAGTCTTTCAAGTAAAAATGGGTATTTTAATTTTTCAAGTTGTAAAATGTCACGGAATATATAAGAGCCAACTAGCTCTTGTAGGAGTGCCCTTTTGATTGTTGTGTTTGATGCAAGCAACACTTCTGGGTATGTACCGTATATAAGGATTGAGGGTAGATTTTCTTTTAATTCGTAGTCATTGTTAAAAAAGTAGCGTCTAAGCTCATACATGGCAAATGGGTAGAGAGTTATTGTAAACTTTCTGCCTACTAGGGGTTCTCCTACCTTATGAGTAATTTCTAAACTTGCAGATCCAGTGGCTAATATGTATAGATTTGGAAAGTGATCTAGAATTAATTTTAAAGTGGCACCGACATTGGGTATTAATTGAACCTCATCAATCGCGAGCACTTCATAATTACTTATGAATTCTTTTAATGCGGCAAGGTCAGGTGTTGATAGTACTTGTTGGGTAGTTATATTGTCGCCAGTAACTGTTTTAACCTTTTTATTTCTAAACTGGGTGTTGATAATTTGTGTAAGAAATGTGGTTTTACCAGCTCTCCTTGGGCCCACTATAAATAGAGCCTTGCCTGGTGTGATTAATTTTTTTATGGTTTCATAATAAGCTCTTTTGATAGGAGTCTTTATTTTCATTGTCATTTTACTATTTTAGACTATAATTCCAAAAAAGTCAATACTTTCTTGGAGTGTCATTCCAAAAAATGGGCAGGCAATTAGGTTGCATCCAAAATATGGGCGCATTTTAACTACCCTAAAGCAGTATATTCGATTTAAGCCTATTTCCCTAATATTTTACAATAAGGTATGTTCAAATTAGTATCGCAATTTAAACCAACAGGTGATCAACCACAGGCTATAGAAAAATTAGTTTCTCGTATAAATAATGGAAAACAGTTTAGTGTGTTATTGGGAGTTACAGGTTCTGGAAAAACCTTTACAATTGCAAATGTTATAGAGCAGGTTAAAAAACCAGTACTTATAATTAGCCATAATAAAACCTTGGCAGCGCAACTTTATCAAGAATTTAAGGAGTTTTTCCCTTATAATGCGGTGCATTATTTTGTAAGTTATTACGATTATTATCAACCAGAAGCGTATCTTCCAGCACAAGATATATACATTGAAAAAGATGCCCAAATTAACGAGCAGATAGATAAGTTACGTTTGGCCACCACCGCTGCATTGCTTAGCCGACAAGATGTAATTGTTGTAGCGTCAGTTTCAGCTATTTATAACGTAGGTTCGCCAGTAGCTTATAGAAATGCTGTTAAATTCTTTGAAGTAGGGCAAGTTATACCCCAATTTGTAATGCAACGGGCATTAGTAGATCTTTTGTATGAGCATAATGATTATGAATTTAAGTATGGTACGTATCGAGTGCGCGGTAACAGGATTGACGTGCATTTACCTTATAATGAAGTCGCCGTAAGATTTGAGTTTTTAGGTAACAAGATAGAGAATATAACCCTTTTTGACCCCGTAAGTGGGGAAATTATCACAGATTATAAAAAGTACCCAGAGGTGGTTGTTTCATTACAAAACGGTAAATTAACAAAGGTTGCAATTTACCCTGCAAAACACTATGTAATACCTGATGATATTGTTGAAGATGCAATTTCTCGTATTTTAAAAGATCTTGACAAGCAAGTTAAGTGGTTTAAATCGCAGGGCAAAGAGCTTGAAGCAAAGCGACTTTATAACCGTGTAATGCACGATATTGAAATGATACGAGAACTTGGGTATTGTAAGGGCATTGAGAACTATTCAGTTTATTTTGATGGTAGAGACCCTGGGGACCCACCATATACATTAATTGATTATTTTCCAGATGATTATTTACTTGTTATTGATGAATCACATATGACAATTCCTCAAATTAGAGGAATGTACCATGGGGATTATAGTAGAAAAAAGAACCTTGTAGACTATGGTTTTAGGTTGCCAACAGCATTTGATAACCGCCCCTTAAAGTTTGAGGAATTTGAAGAGCGTATGGGGTACACAATTTTTATGAGTGCAACTCCCGCTGAATATGAGATTAAAAAAGCAGGTAAAGACGGCATTGCAGAACAACTTATACGCCCAACAGGAATTCCTGACCCAGAGGTTTTTGTAAGGCCAGCTAAAGATCAGGTACAGGATGTAATAGAGGAAACCAAAAAAGTTGTAGCCAATAAAGAGCGCGTATTAATAATTACCCTTACCAAACGTATGGCAGAGGCTCTAACCGAGCATTTTAAAGATTTGGGTTTTAAAGTGGCGTACCTACACTCTGATATTGATACATTAGAGCGTACAGAGATATTAACTGATCTTAGAAAAGGAGAGATAGATGTACTAATTGGTATAAATCTGCTGCGTGAAGGTATAGATCTACCCGAAGTTAGACTTGTTGCCATATTAGATGCTGACAAAGAAGGGTTTTTGCGTTCAACTACAAGTTTAATCCAGCTTATGGGTAGAGCAGCCCGAAATGTAAACGGCTACGTAATTTTATATGCTGATACTGTTACAAAAAGCATTAAAGAAGCAGTAGATGAGGTAAAACGAAGAAGAAAGATCCAGATTGAATATAACAAAAAACACGGTATAGTACCAAAGCCTATCGTTAAACCTATTAAAGAGGATGTTTTGCCAGCTAGTAAAAAACGTCTTAAAGAGGACCAAGATAGCAGAAGTGTCCAATTTGAGAGTATGCCAATTGATTTAGAACCAATTATTGCAGCCTATAAGACTGCTTCTGTAAAAGAACGTAAACGAATTATTAAGCATCTACGTCAAGAAATGATGCGGTATGCAGAAATTTTGGATTTTGAAAATGCTATTAGAATAAGAGACGCAATAAAGACACTTACGAGGAAGGTCCCATAAGTATGTGGATGCGGTTACTTGTTATTGCGTTTAGTACAAGATTAAGTAGTATAAGTTTTTCTTCGCTTGTTAGGTTGTTCCAGTTATCTTTAAGTTTAAGGGCGCTTTCTACAGGTGTTAAGCCAGGATCAAGGTGAATGTTTTGATAGAACTCCGAGATTATTTTCTCCGGAAACACAAATGCTACTGTATCTTGTTGCAAGGTAGAGGCGTTAAATTGGCGATTGGTATTAACACTAAGTAGGGTAAGTGCCCCTTTGTCTACAGAGTATTCTAATAATATGTTGCTTTCTTTATCGTTTTTGATTACCACATACCATTTCTTGGGGGTTGTATAGCCAAACCATTCATGAATGTGTGGAAATACTTTAGCCAGATTTTCTATTATAAACGCGCGCTTTTGCATGTATGCGGGGGGAGGGTAAAGGGCGGTGAGGTCTTTATAACGTATATATAGCTCGGCAAGATATGTTGGATGTGTATAAGATTTATCAAGCAGGAATGCTATGCTTTGTGGGTCTTTTGAATCTAGGTATTGTTGTAGTGGGGCTATAACCTCTTGGTACAGTTTGAGGGTTCCTGATATTGTTTTGGCTTTAATAAGGTCTTTGTTTATCTTCCCTAAAATAGGTATACCGGAAAGGCTAGTGGGTAGTTTGATAGAAAGCTTGTTATAGTATGTGTCCAGTGTTATGGTGGTAGTTTCAATGTTTTTTGGTTCTATCATTCTAACGGAGTTTACGGTGTTTGATAGTTTGTAATAGTAGTAAGCATAAAGCAATGCTGGGGCAGTTATAAAAGCTAGTAGGAGGGTTGTAAATATGCCGGTAAGAAATTTTAGAAATGGCTTTATTTCAAGTGGGGTATAAAGCGAGGTCTTTTCTTCAGGAATCAGTCCTACAAAAAAAGAAGACAGGGCTGTTCTTAGTAACTTTTTTGCGCCTATCTTACTGTTTATGGGGGGATTGTTTTTGGTTTGTTTTAATTTATCGTCTTGCATGGCGCGGGGTGTAGATGCATCTTGTTTGCTATGTAATGAGGTGTCAAGCTTTCGATTAAAAACTCGATAGACATAGCTTGCTGTTTCCACCAAGGCGTCTTCAGTGCTAATAGAATTTATGCCTCCAAGCTTTTTGGGAGATATTCCCTCTTGGATAAGTTGTATTTTCTCTAGATTCTCAAGTAATAAATTGTATCCCGGGTCATCGGGGGTAGTTTTAACCTTTATATCTTTGTTAATTATCTCAGATAGTGTGTGTATAAACGTAATTACAGATAGGGTTGGTGTTGACTCAAATTTAATTATTTTTCCTTTAGTTTTCGGATGGCTAATTATATTTATAAGGTTTATAACAATGTCATTAATCGCGGCTAGAGACAGGGTAAGAAGTCCATCCCCCGGTATTGTAATTTGGGCGTGTTTGGGTATGTTACGTAAAATGTCAGCTACTATCGTTGGGGCGCTTATATCAAATCTTGTTCCTAGGGGTTCGCCTATTTTAAGTATTCTGGTGTTTGTTTTTGATTCTTTTTGGAACCTATTAAATAGTATCTCCAGGTGTTCAATTAGTTGCAGGTTCATCTCGTCAGGCATTTTTAGTAAGTTGGTCAGGTAGCCAGGTAGCACCAAAATATGTGAAGCTGCAAACTCTGCACTAAGTTTTAAAAGGCCTTCGGCCGCGGTTGTTTCTTGTATAAAGGTACGATTGTTGATAGGGTGTTTAGCTTTATCAACATAAGGAAACGTACTTCCTATAATACGGTGATAGGCTATATGGAAGATGTATTCTAGCCGCGTAATTCTATGGGCATTTTTAAGGAGTGAGTTTATTTCTATATATATTAGTTTGTCATTTTGTAACGGGAGTTTTTTAAGGATTTGTTTTATGCTAGCATTAGTGTAATCTGTAAGTATTATCTTGGTTTTTTGAAATAGTAAGTTTTCAAGTAGGGCTATAGTTACAGGGTTAGCAGCACCATAAACGAGAGTAACCGGCTCTGTTCCGGCTGTAAATTGATCAAGTTTCATTCTAATACATATTTGTATAACTTAGCAGTTATAAATAGGCTACTATCTTTGTCTAGAGATATTGGTATCTCTAGATCCTTATAACCATCGCTAGTAAGTTTGATCTTGTAATTACCTTCCGGATAATTATATATAAACAAGGGAGTTTTCCCTAATAATTTTCCATTTACGAAAACACTAGTACTTTGAGGATTAGCATATATCACGATGTTATTGCTTTGGCTGGGTAGGGAATACACAACGAAGTACGAACTTGTAAGCCGATTTACCCCAAGCTGTGCTTTCGTAACAGTTAGACGATTGGGTTGTACAACTATGGGTAGTATTAAGGGTTTTATAAAATCCTTCAGGTTTTGAGGTGTTAGTTTTACAGCGTGGGGGCCAACAGAAAGGGCCTGGTTAGTAAGGGGGGTTTCCCCTGCTTTTATTTCATCTATCTCAACATTTGCTTTGGCGTAGGTAGTATTTAATGTAAGCATTCCCGTAGTGTTACTTAATGAGGGGATACGTTGTAAAGAACTGAGCACTGTTTCAGCTATCCCACCCCATAGAAAGGCAAATGTCATTATTATATATAGTGTTATCCATAGACTTAGTTTTGCAAAGGTAATTATTAGTTTTTCAAATAAGGTTGGTTCTTTGGGCAACGTTACTTTGTACGCAGTGTGGGCCATTGTTTCCATTATACTATACGTATGGTGGTTGCAGCAAATTTATATGTTTAGGGAGAAACAACGGTATACTGGGTTGGTGACAAAGTGTTATAACGCGCGCTTTTAAGCCAAAGATTTGACTAATATTGTATAATTAACTCAATCGGGGGTGTACGGACTAGCCGCTCTTTGAGAAGCAGGTAATAGCACTGTCCGGTGTCTACCGGGTTACCAAGGCTTTGGCGTAAATAAAAATGCCAACAACGTATTTGCAAAAGCAAAAAGAGCTTTTAAAGAGGTAAAGGCTGCTTTTGCCAGCCTCTTTGAGGCTCCCGCTTTGGCACTTGCTGTATAAGTGCCAAGGGTTACTGCTTTCTTGGGTAGGCAGTAACCTTTAAAGTGACCCAAGCTCTGCTCCAGGTTAGAGTAGCGGCACTTCCTGGAGTATGCCTTAGTCGCTTGGTAAGAGGTATTTTGCCGGTTTTAGAGCCTCTTGCTATAAAAGCAAACCGGCTAACAGTGTAGAAGTTATCTGCTTCTAAAGAGCGCACAGGGGTTCGATTCCCCTCGCCTCCACCAGGATTAGTTGGTATCTCGTAGATTCTATGGAAACACCGCCTTTGAATAGAAACAACGTAGAACTTTTTAGATCCATTTATCCACAAACACGGGGGGGGGTACTAAGGGTACTTGGTTATCTGGTAGAAAATAATCTTTTAGAGGATGCTTACGGTATTGATTTTGGTCTTTTTTGTTATTTGGTAACAGCTACTGATCGCGATTTAATTTCTGCTGTAGAAAAGGGGTTTGTGAAGTTTTATCCTGAGCAGTCATTTTTAGAGATAGGACGTATGCGGGGGCTTTGGGTAAGCCGAGAGGGAATCCAGGCACCTAGGTACTCTAGGTTAAAAAGGCTGTTTGTTCCGCAACATAGGGTGTGGTTTCCTGAATATTTGCGTTTGTATTTCGGAGGAGATGATATAAAAGCTTTTAAGATGAACATGTGGGTTGGTACAACTGAGCCCATAGTTGGTATGTATGCAAAAAGGATTGGGAAGCTTAGCCCTTTTGGCCCTGGAAGGGTGGGCTTGATGTTAGAACGGCTTGTTGCGCGAGTAAATACGCCAATGGCAAGGATAGAGTTCCAGGGTGCTGTTATAGATGGTGAGAAGTGGGAGCTTGGCGTTAGTATCTCTCGCCCCTTACCTCCTGGATTTAGTTTGCATTAGGTGTGATGGGTTGTTGAGCGACTCTATCGTATGTACGTTTGTATGTTTGAATTCATGGCGGTTCATAGGGAGTTTTGCATGGGCTGTATAATTATATAAAGTTCCTGTTACTAGGTATTATTAGATAACATATTAAATCAGGCAAAATATGGCTAAAAAAGTATATTACTCTACAAAAGCGCTACAGAAGTTGCTATCTGGTTTAAACAAATTAGCTAATGCAGTTGCTGTTACTTTGGGTCCAGGTGGGCACAATGTGGCAATTGCTCAAAGTTTCGGAGCGCCGCGTATTACTAAAGACGGTGTTACCGTAGCAAAAGAGATAGAATTAAAAGACCCTGTAGAAAACGTGGGTGCTCAGATTATTAAGGAAGCAGCTACTAAAACAAACGATATGGCTGGAGACGGTACTACCTCAGCAACAGTGCTTGCTCGCGCAATTGCTGTTGAAGGGGCTAAATACATGTTAGCAGGTGTTAATACTATTATTATGAAGAAAGGAATGCAAAAAGCCGTTGATGCTGCTATAGAGAGATTAAAGAAAATGTCCAAACAAATTACTGGGCTTGATGATTTAGTAAGAGTTGCAACCATTAGTGCAAATAACGATGAAGAACTAGGTAAGCTTATTGCGGAGGTTATACACAAGGTCGGTAAAGAGGGAGTAGTAACAGTTGAGGAAGGTAAAGGTTTTAAGACTGAGGTCGATTATGTCGAAGGTATGCAGTTTGACAGGGGTTATGTAAGCCCTTATTTTATTACTGATTCTGAGAGACTAGAGGCAGTTTTAGAGGGAGATGTACTAGTCTTTGTAACTGATAAAAAACTTTCTACAGTGCAAGATGTAACTAAGATTCTTGAGCTTGCTGTGCAGGAGGGTAAGCCTTTGTTAATAATTGCTGACGATATAGAAGGGCATGCTCTTGCTACCTTAGTACTTAACAAATTAAGAGGGGTTATTAAGGTTGCTGCTGTTAAGGCACCAGCTTTTGGTGAAAGAAAAAAGGAGATACTAAGAGACATTGCCATTTTAACAGGTGCAAACTTAATTAGTGAAGAAACCGGTGGGTCTTTAGAATCTGTAAGTATTGCTGATTTTGGACATGCCCGTAAGGTAATAGTTAAGAAAGAGTCAACAATAATAGTTGATGGTAAGGGCAATCCTGACGCGATTGAAGCCCGTGTTGCTGAGATTAAAAAGGCTATCGAACTTGCTGATTCAGATTATGACCGTGAAAAGCTAGAAGAGCGTTTGGCTAAGCTTACCGGCGGTGTGGCTGTAATTAGAGTAGGAGCAGCTACAGAGGTAGAACTTAAGGAGATTAAGTATAGATTAGAGGATGCACTTAACGC
>WFZN01000075.1 GCA_015489555.1 Candidatus Dojkabacteria bacterium
GACTTATGGTTATCTTCTCTATATACGATAATCTTTTTACTGGATATATCAACATTATAATATTTAAGCAGTTTTATAATAGTACTCCTTCGTTCCGCCAATATCACAGGCACAAAACGGAGTGTCTTTAATGCCCGCAGTGTTATATCTTCTATATTCCCAATTGGAGTAGGCACTATAAACAGACTTGTATTATCATTCCCCTTAATTCTTTTCATATTTTGACAATACCCAAATAATGTTAGCTACTAACGATGCTGTTAACCTTAAGTACAAACCATCGCCAGATATCACGCTGATTTAAATTTAATTTTAAGTAACGCTGCACCTTCACTAATACTTTATTAAGACTATTATATTGGGCCGCGTGGATAGATCCATGTTTAAACCTGTCTTGTATCACTTGTCTAAAATGGAACAAAAACGTTGACATATCCTGGGGCATAGTTTCTAAAAACCCCAAACTAAACCCTTCTAAAAGCTCCTTTATCTTCCCAATATCTTCCCCTTGCTTAAAATGTATGTCGCCTGAAGCATAAATTATGTTACAACGAGATTTTACTGTATCCAATACAGCTGAGGTGTCTGCAACAAATAACAATATATCAAGATATACTGGTGAGTCCTCAAACAACTTTAAAAACTTATTCTGTACCTCAATTGTGGCACCCTCAAATCCGATGAAGATTATATATTTTTTACTTTGCCTTATAGGACGAGTGACAGCAAATGAAGTCACATCTTTTACATCGGAAAGGGTTATAATATCTTTAATGTTGTCAAAATTATTAACAATTAATACTTCAGGATTAAAATGTGATACATCTATACCGAAATTAGCAGACAAGAATTCTGATACTAAAGACAAACTCAGTTTAGGTAACCTTATAAGATATGTAGCCATACTAGATTGTAAACCATTAACTAATCTTACCGAATAAGGTATATGGACACTGCGTTCTTAGAATTTCTATTAAATCAGGGCAAATTAACAAACGAAAAGATAGCAACAATCAAAAAATATATACAGGAACACAAAACAAATACAGAACAGGCATTAGTCGAACTTGGTTTACTTAATAAAAAAGAACTCTACAAATACAAAGCGTTATTCTACAATGTTGGTTTCATTGAAGACATATTCAAAATAAAAATACCCCAAAACCTGCTTGATTTCCTGGAAAAACACATAGAACTTATAAAAAAGACAAAATCCCTACCATTTGCGTACGATGCAAAAAACAAAACTGTTAAGATACTTGCCCGTGACTTTCTAAACTACAACATAAAACAGACATGGCGCATATTACTTAAAACAGACAATATCGAAGTATATACTACATACCCAGACGACTTTGACAAATTCTTAATAATGACTTTTGGAGAAACACTACATGAGGACACAGTCGAAGAACTGGTTAATTCTGAAGCGACTACTAACAAACCAGAAAAAACAAGTAGTTTAGATACAATTTTTGAACAGGGGAGCGGAATAACTAAATTCCTCAAGGAAATTTTAGAATACGCAGTGGACCTTAATGCTTCTGATATTCATATAGAGCCTCAAGAAAATAATATAAGGATAAGATTACGTATAGATGGAGTGCTCGTAGAAAAATTCGGCCGTTTACCCAAAACAGTACTACCCGAATTAATTGCCCACATAAAGATTCTAGCTAAACTAAGAATCGACGAAACCCGCCGCCCTCAAGACGGTAGAATATTGGTTACCATAAAAGGTAAAAAGTTTGATTTAAGGGTTGCCACATCACCTACAATACACGGCGAGAAGGCAGTAATACGTATACTCCCCAAAAATACCCACATATTATCAATTGAAGAGACAGGTATGCGTGGCAAGGCTTTATCAGACTTTAAAAAGGCTCTGAATGTAACCGCAGGTATTATTCTAATTACCGGTCCTACAGGATCAGGTAAAACAACGACCCTCTCAACAGCGCTCCATAAGCTAAATACCGAAGGCGTTAATATTATAACCATCGAAGATCCAGTAGAAATTGTAGTACCAGGTACCACACAGATTCAAGTAAATGCTCAAATCGGGCTAACATTTGCTAACATACTACGCTCAGTATTACGGCAGGATCCAGACATAATAATGGTAGGTGAAATACGCGATAAAGAAACAGCTGAACTTGCGGTGCAAGCAGCACTAACAGGACATCTAGTACTAAGTACATTGCATACAAACAACGCTGCTAGTACTTTCATACGTTTAATGGATATGGGCATAGAGCCATATCTACTTACATCTACAATAAAAGCTATCGTCTCTCAACGCTTAGTGCGCACAATATGTAAATACTCAAGGACAGCCTATGTACCCCCAAAAGACATCCGAGAACTCATTGAGGATAAGCTTAAGATACTTCCTAACTTTGACTTATACGCCTACCTTGAAGAACTTGCCAAAAAACGCCCCGTTAAAGACCCAGATGACCCAACATTTAAACTAGAACCCCCAGTTAAGGCTCCACAAGTCGTAAATAACAAGAAAATATTCTACTTATACAAAGGAACCCCCCACCCTAAGTGTGGAGACTTAGCATACAAAGGACGTACCGGAATATTCGAAGTTCTCTGGGTATCGGAGGCCATAAAACAAGCCGTACTACAACGCAAGAGTGCCGGAGAGATCGCCCAAATAGCGATACAAGAAGGCATGATCCCATTACTACAAGAAGGACTAATAAAAGCTATCGAAGGTATAACTACCTATGAGGAAGTACTACGTGTTGCACTCTTATAAAATAAGTGTAAAATGATAGTATGTCTATAGATACTCTGCTTGAAAAATTGATAAATATCGTGCTAGACGAAAAAGCTTCCGATCTACATCTGGCTCCTGGTTATCCTCCGACAATACGAAAAAGTAACAAGCTTATACAGGTCTCAAACATACGTTTGACCCCATCACATATAGACGCGCTATGCAAAACAATACTTGGTCCTCAAAAATATAGCGATTTTGTTACAAACAAGGAGCTAGATACAGCGTTTGATTTCAATAAAATTGTACGTTTTAGAGTAAACGCATACTTTACACTTGGGAAGCCAGCGCTTGCTATGAGAGTAATTCCCGCAAGCATTCGTTCCCTTACAGAGCTAAACCTACCTAATATAGTAAGCTCGCTCCCGCTACAAGGAGAACAGGGCCTAATATTAGTAGTGGGCCCTACGGGCCATGGTAAAACAACCACCGTAGCGGCCATGGTAAATCTAATCAATCAGTTTCATTTTAAGCATATAATAACTTTGGAAGACCCTGTAGAATACATATTCCCTCCGGGCAAAAGTCTTGTATCTCAACGTGAAGTACACCTTGACACACATGACTTTAAAAATTCCCTACGTAGCATACTCAGAGAGGATCCAGATGTGGTGCTTATAGGAGAGATGCGTGATGTTGAAACGATTGAGGCTGTACTAACAATTGCAGAAACTGGCCACCTTGTATTCTCTACCATGCATACCTATAGCGCTGCCCAAACGATTGAACGTATTATTCAAAGCCACCCTAAAAGTAAACAAGATACAGTACGCATGCAACTTGCCTATATTTTAAAGGCAATAATCTCACAAAGATTAATCCCAACTAAAAACGGGGGCTTACGCCCGGCGGTAGAAATATTACTTAACAATAATGCAATAAAAAACCTAATACGAGAGGGGAAAATAACAAATATAGATAACATTATAAAAACTTCTCTTAGCGAGGGTATGCAACCACTTGAGTATTCAATAGCTCAACTTGTAAAAGAGGGGCTAGTCACCCAAGAAACCGCGGAAAGATATGCCCTTTTCCCTGAAGAACTAAAATATTGGATACAAAACGTATAAATGAAATACCACTACATCGCCGTTGATACAAACCAAAGAAAAATAAAAGGCGTACTTGAAGCCAATAGTAAAAATACGGCTGCCAAAATATTACTAGACCAAGGCCTTACCCCAATAAAAATATCATCAGCCAAAAAATTTAGTCTTGACGCCCTACAAGAAATAAACGTAGGCGGCATACCTCTTAAGAAAAAGGTATTCTTTTTTAAGCAATTTGCATTAATGGTAAAAGCAGGGCTGCCAATCTCTAGGGTATTAGAGATACTTGGTTCAGATGCAACCTACCCCCCTATACAAAGAATCGTGCAAGAAGCTCACCACGACATAATGGCTGGCCGCAAACTTCACGAGGTATTCAAAGGATATCCCGAGCTTTTTGACTCTATAACTATTGCACTAATTGAAGCTGGTGAAGAAAGCGGGAAACTTGACTATGTATTAGATAAGATCAGCAAGAATCTTGACAAAAAACACAAGATATCTAGCTCAATAAAATCTGCACTTGCGTATCCTACTGTGGTAATGATCGTTGTTATACTTGTACTTGTTTTTTTAGCTATAGTAGTTTTACCACAATTGTCAAGCGTCTTTGAAGATTTTAATGTTACCTTACCATTTACAACGCGCGTATTGCTCTATTTAAGCCGGATTTTCGTAAGATATGGAATTGTTATCCTAATGTTACTCCCTGTTCTTATCGTAGGATTATTCTATCTACGTAAGATTCAAACTATAAAAAGTACCTGGGACCTAATATTACCAAAACTGCCGGTCATAGGAACAATATACTCAAAGATACAACTAACCTATATAACAAGTACACTATCGTTGCTACTTAGCGCTGGATTACCAATAACTCATGCTCTTGAACTTACGATAAACGTAACAACAAATAAATGGTACAAACTTGAGCTTGAACGGATGTTAGCAGAGATTCGTAAAGGGAAAAGACTGTCTGAAACGATCTCTGAGGAGTCCTTCTTTCCTCCACTATTTAAGTACATGATACAGGTAGGAGAAGAAACCGGGAAACTTGACAGTAGCATAGCTAAGATCGCCCATTTTTATGAAAAAGAAGTATTCTATACTCTAAAAGACCTAAGTTCCGTAATTCAACCTATAATTATATTACTTCTTGGTATAGCTATAGGATTTATAGTGGTCAGTATTTATCTCCCGCTGTCACAACTTGCACAACATATCACCTAGTGTTAAAATTAAAAGAGCACCTAATATAAATACGAAGTAAAACCTATGACACGCAAGTTACACATTTCTAAAAAAGGATTTACCCTTATAGAATTGCTGGTAGTAATGGCAATAATCGCACTTTTGCTATTAGGTACTCTAGCCGGACTAACGTTTGGCTTGAAAAAAGCCCGCGATACGCGAAGACAGAAGTCAGTTTCGATAATAAACAGTGGCCTGCAGGCTTATTATGCAGAAAACAATTTGTATGTTCCGTATACTGCAATTACCTCAAATGGAGGTACTTGCACTCAGTACGGCAGTATCAGAAGATGTGACATTACAGCGTTAGTCGGTCTTAATTCTACGGGCAGTGGTCCATCTGCTACTCCTTCCAATGCACCTTTATACATATATTTTGAAGAAGAATATCAATCTCCGATAGGGATCCAAAGCGGTAAGGACTTAGACAATGCGATGGGATATTATGTAGACGACTCTGCCCTCCAGTACGCTGTGTGTATTGTTACTGAACTTGAAAGCACCGGTAACGTTACGCCGGCAGCAAATGTTAACGATGAAGGCACAAACTGGGGGTGTTACTGCGTTGGCCCACTTGCTCAAACTGCTCGATGTATGGGACTAGAAGATCCAAACGGATTACCTAACTAGTTTCGAGTCCCACATTATACTTTATACCCTTCATCTCCCCAAGTTCCGGTGCAGCTTAAGGGGCGGCGGGGGCTAAAGCCCCCGCCGCCCCTTCAACCTTGTTTTAGGGCTTGCCCAGAAAAACTTATTAAAGTAGTAAAGTAATGTGCTAGACTTGATGAGGCGATGGTGAATA
>WFZN01000076.1 GCA_015489555.1 Candidatus Dojkabacteria bacterium
ACTTACTTCAAAGATTCCTATGTTTTGGCTAAATATATCTTATCTTGATACCGCTAAAAAAGAGTATCTTGATCGTATTAACACGTATAAAACCCAAATAATAGATTACGTTAAAAATAAGCTTTTACCAGAAACTTTACTATCAGAAAACCACATTGTTACCCTTGACCCAAAAACTTTACAAGAGATTTACCAACTTGATAAAGCTTCCCAAAAAGAATTTATAAAAGAGTTTACTTATTTTGAAACAGAGCAGATTATTATGAAAAACATTATAAAAATTCTTAACCTAAAACACGTATTTGTTGGCTCAGAGAAAGACGTAAGAGAATTTTTACTATATCATGACGCCACAGCTAAAGAGGCAGCCTCCCAAATTCACACGGATCTTGCCAAAAACTTTATAAAAGCAAAGATTTACAAAGTAGAAGATGTAATTGCTAACAAAGGTACCCAAAATGTGGAATATACCCTAGTGGGGCCCGATTATGTGGTTGAAGATGGGGACTATATTGTGGTTATGGCGGGGTAGTTAAAATTTTACGGATAATATGCTCGACTTCATTTCATTAATAAGCTTTACGGGCTTTCTGTTTGCGTATTTACCAGCAAGAGATAAAATTCCTTCGTAATTTTTACTAGGGGGATTTAACTTAGCATTTGATCGTTTCTGCTGTATTAAAGATAAACTTTTTATAACAAACGTTTTGATCTTGCTAAATTTTAAAGCTAAATCCTTTTTAACAGTTACAAGCATTTTTACAAGGCTTCTCATATGTAAGTATAGTAAGATACCTTAAAGATGTCAATAAAATCGCACAATTATTTTAACGCTAATTATAGGGGCAATCTTTAACTTTGTTAGCGATTTTAACAAGCATACTATAATTCTTAATGTCAGATAATAAAACACTCAAAGTACTTGTAGCTTCAGCTAATCCCAACAAACTTGAAGGTACCCGCAAAGCCTTTTTATGGTTTATTAAGGCTGCCAATCTTAACACAAAATTGCAAATAAAAACTCAAAAAATACCAAGTAACGTCTCAGCACAACCTATTGGGTTCTATGAAACAAGTATTGGAGCATATAACCGAGCACTTAACGCTAAAAAACTATATTCTCATAAAGATTTTGACTACTTTGTAGGTATTGAGAGTGGAATAGTGTTTATAAACAGCCTGCCACATACTATTACGTTTGCATGCGTTATAAATAGAGAAGGTAGATTCTTCTTTGGCACCAGTATGGCTTTTCCATTGCCTGAAACTGTAAAAGAATATTTAGTACAGGGTAAAGAGCTTGCTGATTTTGCAGCAGATATTAGTAAAACAGAAGATATTCGTAGCAAACAAGGAATAGTTGGGTTTTTGTCAAATGGTGCAACAAGTAGACTATTTATAAACAAAACCGCAGTAAAGGGTGCCTTAGTAGGTTTTATTAAACATAATCTTTACAACCAAGCTGTTAATTCCATTAAACCCATCGTATATGTATCTGTTTCTATATCAGCAGGAATTATCAAAGAAATTCCTTTAATTATTGCAGATGCTGTAAAAAATGCAGGAGGAATTATTAATGATCCTCACGTCATATATGCAGGGCAAGATAAAAAACTCAGCAACAAATACTTTAAAGAAACCATAAAACAGATCTTAGGTCGACTACCAAATTTTAGTAATCTCAAAGACCTTGCAAACACCGTTTATAAACTTGACACCTATTTGGTAGACCAAGCAACTCATCTTATTATTGTGCTTGAAAACCCAAGTTTTAGCGTAGGTATGGAACTTGAAAGAGCCTTAAGTAAACCTGCTCGCGGATTACCAGAAACTAAAATTTTAGGGCTTATTCATAAAGACAAATACCAAAAACTTAGTAAAATGGTTATTGGAGCGCAAGGGAGGGGATTTAAGATTAAAAAGTATAAATCCATCCTCGAGATTAAACAGATTGTAAAATCCTTTTTAAACGACTAAAATACATAACCCTTATAATCAAATAAATGCCAACCATACACTTTATAGGTATAAACGGTAAAGGAGTTAGAC
>WFZN01000077.1 GCA_015489555.1 Candidatus Dojkabacteria bacterium
ATAAGAGACAGGTACTACCTTTATCATGCTAATAAAAATTATCTTAACTTAGAATTTATGTAATCTTTGGCAGATTCAAGTTGGTTATCTATTCCTTTTTGAACCTTTAATTGTTCATTAAATTTTATCTCTAAATCCGGCACTATAGGACTCGTATGAGTTAACCTCTGTTTATTAGGGAGCAGCCAATACGCAATTGTGTACTTTAACATAGAACCATCATTAAATTCTTTACTAATCTGTACGGTTCCTTTACCAAATGTTTTTGTCCCTACTAAATACGCCCGTTTATAATGTTGTAACACTCCCGCAACAATCTCAGCGGCAGAAGCACTTGCGGAATCAACCAAAACTACCACTGGCACGGAATCAGGGATAGATATCTCACCGACCTCATATGTACGATAGGTTCTTACAATTCCATCTCTTCCTTCTTGAAATACAACAACACTGTTAGAAGGCAAAAAATAACTTAAAAACTCTATAGCGCCTGCTAAAAATCCACCGGGGTTACCTCTTAAATCAATTATTAAGCTATCGATTACCTTTGTGTCTAACTCACGTTTAACACGCCCCATATAGGAAGCAAGCTCTAACTTCCAATTATCAAAAGTTTCATCTGCAAACCTACTGATACGAAGCATCCCGATGTGTCCGTCTAAAATCTCATATCTCATACTAGGAGCGTCAATCTTTGCTCTTGTTATTTTGACTGTAACCCGTTTATTGTTTTCAGACGGTCTTAACACAGTAAGCTCTACTGTAGATCCCTTGGGACCTCTAATCTTGTTAACAACCCTAACAATAGACTCTCCCACAACTGACTTACCATCTACCTCTACTATAACGTCCCCCACCTTTAAACCAGCTCGCTCAGCTGGCGCTCCTTCAAAAACACCTACTATTCGTGTATAAGTATGGTATGGCTCAAGAACCGCACCAATACCCTCATATTCACCACTTAAACCTTTCCGGTATTCCTCCCGCTCTTTAGGATCAAAAAACAATGTAGCAGGATCCCCTATGCTGCTTACTAGTCCTTTAATAGAACCATAATACATTGCCTTATCATCTATCTTTTTAGGATCAACATACTCTTGTTTTAAAAGCGAATATACCTGCCAATACAACCTAAAGTCTGTAGATATATCCGCAAAACCATCAACTAATGCATTACCATCTTCCTGTTTTACAAGATTTACATATTGTAAAAATCGATACTTAACACGATTTGTAAAAGAATCAAAGACAAACGCCACAGCAAAACCAACCACAAAACCAGTAACCATAAACGCAGTCTCTTTTTTTGCCCTAAACAAAGCTTTGAAATATTTTTTTACCATGTATTAATCTTAACACAACATTGAGTAAGGTAAAGACACTAATAAAACTTGCTTATCATTAAACCGTACAATCTTAGTAGAATATTCGAGCTGATCATTTGGAAACTGCAACTTAGGCACAAAGATTACTACATTTTTGTTACGAGTATGTTTGACAAATTTCTCTAAGGTAGTATCGAATTTCCGTACATCGGCATAAGGAGTAACAACCGTACCAAAAGTAATACCATACCAATCGAAAACAAAATCAACTCTGTGATTATCATAATCTGCCCAATAAAACAAACGCGGAGGGTTATCAAAAAACTCAAACGCAGTTAAAAACTGATTGACTAATACAGAAGCTACCGCCCTACTCTTGGCTTTATTGTCATTAGCTAGTGCCGCTACAGAATCAACATGAGATAAAACATTCACCAATCCGGGGTCGATATAGTACAACACAACACTTTTAGTAGCTTCTTTTCCTGTACCACGCACATATGGATATACCCTTTTTATAAGAAACGTATTCTCAAGCAAATCAAGATACCTGTACAAACTAGGACGTGCTACCCCAACATCTTTTGAAACTTTTTGTATATTTAACAACATACCCGATTGCTCAGCAAAAGCCCCAAGACTTAACCCAAACAATTCAAGATCAAGATTCCGAGATATAAAACCGATTTCTCGCTCAAGATATATACTCACATAATTTCGTATAACCTCAATACGCTCATTCAATGGTACTTGAAATATTCTAGGCAACCCACCGTAAAACAAAGACTCCCAAAAGATTCCAATTACCTCTCGTTTGTCTTCACGAATATGTATATACATTTTCTGAAGGTATTCCTCTACCTGTTTTTTAAGGCCGTCTGTCGTTGGTGCATTTCTTCCTTCCAGTTCATCTAAAATGTCTGTACCTTCATGACTAGATTCATTACCACGCAAAGAAAGCAGTAAATCTTTTAACCACATAAGATTAGCTCCTTTTTTAAATGACACAAGCTCTCCAAAATTAATCGGGTAAAGATGTATATATTCTATACGCCCTGCTAAGGTCTCTACCATTTTATCTTTGAAATTCGTCACAGAGGAACCGGTTATCAAAAACTTTACATTTTTACCGTTTACATCGTATACCTGTTTTATCCAATCAAGTAGCATAGGAAACTTCTGAATCTCATCAATAAAAACAAATACCTTTTTTCTTACTCGTGTTAGTGGCTCTCCTAGCGCAAGATTTATATCTTTTTCAATAAAGCTCACATCTTTTTTTAAAGCAGCACGCAGGTTAATGTCATCTAAATTATATTGAAATACTCTTTTACTTATTACAAACTCCCCTTCAGATGTTTTACTTTTTAACATCTTAGCCATCACCCAATCTGTAACGTGACGCATCAATGTACTTTTCCCCACCTGCCTAGCCCCGGCTACCATGGTTACCACGTTTTTAGCTAAGGAATTATACAATTTTTCCTCGACCGCCCTGGGGATGTATAACGTAGCATCACTTCTTGTCATACTAAACTATAGCACAACAGAGAAATTCCTGTCAAGACCAGCAAAACATGGAGTACAAAAACAAGATACGTCAAATCCTTGCGATGGTAATTATGTGTAAACACAGTACAAATCTGAATTTATGTCTTACAGTGTTTTTACATCCCTCAAATACCAAGCCACTGTTTTAATACCACAATTTTTTCATTAGTAATTTCAAAGTCCCTATTTATACTGGTAGTAATACTAAACAAAAAAACGCCAACACTTACCGACAGGTTGAGACTCTCAACAAAACCATACATAGGTATATATACCTTCAGATCTGCAGCCTCTATAAATGTACCTGATAATCCCCTATGTTCGTTTCCAAAACCTATAACAAAAGGGCGTAATTTGTTCCAATTTACATCATTAATCGACACAGCGTCTTTATCTATCACTGTAGCTACAATATTTAATCCAACTTTACGATACCGCTCTATGGCTCTATCTAAATTGTTGTATAAAGAAACACTTAACCACTTATTAGCAGAAGCTGATGTCTTCTTACCAACCTTATAAGGATTAAATTGATTTTGCTCATTAAAGATCAGATCAACGTACTGTAGACCAAAAGCATCTACACTACGCATAGCCGCAAGCACGTTGTGAGGATCGTGAATATCCTCGAAGGCAACACTTATGTCAGTAACTCTTAGCATCAACCTAGTTATAATACGCAAGCGTCTATTAGGACTAAGTTCTGCTAATTTAATACGTATATCCTCTGGAAAATGTTTATATACCCTATCAACCTGTTCTAACAACTCGTTTGGGATAAAATCACGTAGATTCTTCCTAGTAGATGCCACCAAAACAACTTTTGGAAACCTTATTTACAAAGGCCCGGCCACGGCCTATTTTCCCCGCCATAGCGGCGAGTATCTTCGGCGCTGGGGCGTTTCACCGCAAGGTTCGGAATGGGGTCAGCGGTGGTTCCACCCCGCTTGGGTGACCGGGTATTAAATTATACACTATGTTAAAAACAGTTCTGTTAGAGTAAAAGGTGTCAGGCTAACTCGTCCTTATTCCACTATTTTTGCTAAATGCATCCAGCAGGACCCTACTTAGAGGCCTCAATTCAAAAGCAACAGACAACCTCCTATTGCCTTTTTATAATTACGTAATTAAAGATCATTTCTCTATCGGTAGGTTCTGTAAGATAAATGATAAATTGCCCGTCTTCTACCTTAATAAAGTACGGCACCATAGGCCCCTCTCTTAAAGTTGCAATTACTACATCTTCAACACTTAACCCTTTAACATTAACAACTACTCTTCCCCTCATTGCCGCTAAAACAACACTCCCCGACATACTAGACCCATTTCGTATCTGTATAGAATCAGTAACAACAGACGATACAGACAAACTACCGTTTATTGCCACATCGCCCTTTACAACCATATCTCCATTTGAGTCAACCCTAAGACTCCCGTTACCTACATTTAATGATGCGCTACTTAATGTAGAAGCACTTACATCAGTAGCAATCAACCGAGTAGACACCAATCTACCTATATTTACGTCATATGAGGTTCCTAAAACATTATTGTTTAATGTCCAATAACTAGAAGTCCCGCCCTGCCCAGATACCTCTTCTACCTTAGCATCTAGTGCTTTTATTGCCTCAACTACATAAGGAATAAAATCATTGTAGTCTATTGCTAAGCTTCCATCTGTTAGGTGTTTTACTATACTTGGCAATACTTGTTCTACATCTTGAGCAATAAATCCAACATCTCTCTCTTTGCTTGCCTTCCAAGTGTAAGAGACTCCTTGAAGTTGAAGCACCTTTGATAAGGCTACCTCAGAATTTATATTTACTATATCTTCCTTCCAATTCCTATCAGAGAATGTCATCCAAGCATTAGATATAGCTACACTACCGTCTCCTGGATCACCCACCTGTAACGGATATTGTGGATTATCTGTGTGTATTCCGACTAAACCGTTTTTTACGACAAAGTTTACCTGTAAAGACCCTGTAGAAGAAGTTACAGTCTCCTCTGCTTCAACACTTACCCCAGGTTCTTGCGTAGCATATTTTCTAACACGTACCCAATAAAAGTAAGCATCCAGTGCTGGCCCAGTCCCCCAGGTTTTACCAAATAACACAAGATTGTGGTCGTCATTGAACTGATTCGCACTATCCACTGTTAATTCACCATAATTTGCAGTATAAGGGCGCGTACCTCCAGCCGGTACGTGAACAATAGATAGTTTATAAGTATCCCTACCATCTGTCACACCACCTATAACTGTTCCGGTGTTATTGTTTACTCCTTCTAATCTTAATTGATCGTCTGCATATATTCCCCAGAATGAAACATTATCCAAATTCGTGTACTCGCCTATACCTGTATGTATCTCCGTGCTACTTGGGCTTCTCGTTCCTGTAACATATGTCTCAAATACAGAATCGTAATTAAAAGCCTGCAAGGTTGATACAAAAGCTCCATCTTCGATATTCCCGCCCCACCAATCACACGGAGTACCATTAGTACACTGAATATGCAAAGCACCTCCACTAACAGAGATTGAACCATTACCAGGGTGAGTATTCCACTTAGTTGCATCTAACGAGGTACCATTGAAATCATCAAAGAAATCGAATACGGCGTCTCCGTTTGAAGCATCAGTTGCTGTACTATTCCCGTAATACACATAAACATACGTGGCACTTACTGGCTGTAAATTTAACTTTACCCAGATTAAAGTGTTAGCTGTATTACACGTATCAGGCTCTACCCAATACGGCAATTGGGTAACGCCATCTGCCGCTGTCACCCGTATATCACCACAATCTGACTTCATCTTACTAACCGCGATAAGCGACTGTGTATCCAAAACAACCTTTACTTGAAACTCATCTAAAGCAGTCGTGTTAGGATTATCTATGGTAACTCTTCGTCTATAGTTCCAACCTGTCAAAAATGAGGTCTGACTCGCATATTGACTCTCAACCTTTAATAATTCCCCCCCTAGCCCAGAATCAAAAATGTGAAGTTTACCAGTAGGAGAACTTGTACCTATCCCTACATTACCTCCTTCAAGATTAAGCACCAAATTGTTACCTTTTGGGTTTATGTATAAAGGCTTACCAAAATGACTTTGTATCCAGCTGTAAGAACTATCACCCCCAAGCCTCAAAGAGGTCCCGTTAAAAGTACGTATGTCTACAACCCCAAAACCGTTCCCATCCGAATCAGAACTTCTCACTGTTAACTTAGCACTTGGGGATGTAGTACCAATTCCAACTAAACCACTATTGGGATTTATAACAGTGTTGTTACTTAACGGGTTTACGTATAACGGCTTTGAGTTAAAGCTCTGAATCCAACCGTAACTAGAATCCCCCCCAACCCCGACCTTTACCCCACCAGTGGTGCCAAAACTTACAATAGGATTAAGATTATCATCTGCTCCAAGCACGGTTAAGACCTCAGTAGGACTATCCGTACCTATACCCACTTTCCCTAAAGTATAAATATCATCATTTATGTTGTCTGACGCATTACTACTACCTACTTCATACCAATTATGGGAAGAAATCGCCTGCCAACTATCATTGTCACGATAAAACAACTGTCGTGTAGACAAATTATAGTAAAGTGTCCCCTCTCCAAAAAGGTAAAAAGAAGGATGAGTAGAAGACCTACCTATCCCCACAGGCCCTGTAAACAAAGCATTACCTTCTACATGCAATTTTGCATTAGGCCAAGCTGTGCCTATTCCAACATCTCCAAAAGTATAGATAGAGTTATTTATATTCTGGGGTATTCTATTAGTGTCTACCTCTAACCAATCCAAATCACTTGCTACCAGATCCACCCATCCTGTACCATCATAATAATAAACCTTCTGGGTTGATGTATCATAATACAGGCTTCCTTCTCCGATTGCAACAGGCTGGGCTGAGAAATTCCCCAATCTAACCTGCCCGCCACTAGCATATATATCTCCCGCGACCTCCAGGGTAGACGATGGGTTATTTGTGCCAATACCTACATTACCGCTGTTATCTATAACCATGCGTAAAAGCCCCGCTGTTAACATACGAATATAGTCTTCATCAGGACTAGCTTCTGTCTGTATACCTGTATCTGAATCGGTATCAAAGATAGAACTTGGAATATGAGAATCTACGTAAGCTTTGTCTGGAATCCATCTATCATTAGTTGTGTTTCTACTTGAATAATCTGCAGCGTAATTTAATCCGTTCTCATCTGCAAACATTCGCATCGAAATACTATTACCGTCATATATATCAAACTGAATATGATTAGTTGTGCCGTCAGCATATATCTCCAATTGAGCCGAGTTTCCTCCCCCCCTTACTCCGGTAACGGCTTGATTAACTGAAGCGTAGGTACTTGTATCAAAATCCATCTCAAACTGAGCTCCAGCTATAGCGCCCAAACCACCACCACCAGCAATGCCAAAATAACTGTTATTTCCAACTACAAATTCTAAGGATGTATTATCTGGTATAGACACTGTTCTATCTCCGGTTAAAGTTCCATCCACAGTGTAGATATTTGTTACCGGTAAAGATAGAGGATCTACATACTGGATACTGCCACTACCATCTGTTTGCAATAAATAACCTGCTGTTCCGTAACCACCAGGAGTATCTATCAGATCGATAAAGCTATGCACATCATCTGTTACATCTGTATCCCAATTTGTAAATGTTACACTACTACCTGTGTGACTTATCGTTA
>WFZN01000078.1 GCA_015489555.1 Candidatus Dojkabacteria bacterium
AACCAAAATATTAGAAGAATATGATATAACCTCAAAATCACAATTACTAGTCGAAGACGGAGAATTTGTTAAAAAGAAAACTCCTTTATTAAAAATACCTGGTGCATTTAATGAAGTGTTTGTGATCTCAGACCACTCTGGACTTGTAAAAATAACTAAAAACAAATTGCAAATAATAGACCTTATACCCAATTATAAATACAAATCTCCTGTAAAAGGCCAGGTAAAACTAGTAACTCCAAATGAAATATTAATAGAGGCAGAATTTTATAAAATTCCCTTACTTGCCACCAAAGGCCCTAAAAAGGAGGGCTATATATACGTTATATATTCTCCAAGCCAGATGTCCAAACTGCCCCTGCAAAAGTTACAAAAAAAGATAGTTATTTATACTTATTCACCTACCAAGAAAAACCTACAAAAAATTCTATCAAGCCAGGCTAAAGGGATGGTTGTTCCATCAATCCCGTATTCACACTATAATGACTTCTTATCATTAGGCACACGTATGACGATAGCTGTTTTACAAAGCTTCGGCACATCTCAACTATGGAGCATATATAAAACACTCTTTGCTAAACTACATATGACATATGCAATATTGGAAAGCACTAAAGCCTCTTTACTAACAGCCCCTAAAACCGTATCAATAGATAAAAACAAAATTTTTGTATTCAAAGACCTACATTGGGGAACAGAGCGCAACCTTATACTAGACTCTAAAAAGAACCATCTAGATTCTTTCAAAGATGTAAAAGCAAACATCCATGAAATATCTGCCATAATCTAACTCAACGAAACTAACACTAACCTGTACTCAATATCAGTATTAACCTCTTAAATAGGAACCCTCAAATTCGTCAAACACATCCTAACCGAAGCTACTCTGCTCCAGTAGTTAAATATGGCAATAAAGCGACCTGACGAGCCATTTTTATCGCTCTAACCACCGCCCTCTGGTGGGTAGTACAAAGCCCGGTTTTACTACGGGGTAAAATCTTCCCCCTTAAACTTGTAAACTTTTTAAGCAATGCTATATCATAATAGACAATCTCCTTTGGTTTTATTCGCTGCTCACAAAGCGGACAACTCATCTTTCCTCTTTTGATTGCAGGTACAGGGCGCCTTGGTTTTGATACTGCCTCTACCGTCTCTTCACTAAGTTGAGCGATTTGACTACTCTCTTCTACCTCTTTTACCAGCTTTGTAGAATCTACTTGTATAGAATCGTCTGTTGGCTGTTGTGCAAGATTTTTAACCCTTTTTACCATCGCTACTTTACACTTATTTTAAATTAGCGTTTTTCCTAAAACGGTAGATCTTCCTCTGGTTTTTCTTCTTCAGGTTTTTCTTCTTCCGGGACCTCTGAACCAGCGTCCCCTTCTGTAGTAGTTGTTGTCTCTGAGTCACTCTCTTTTGCCTCTCCCGCTAGCTCAGCTGCAATTGAGTCAAGATCTACAGCTTGCTGAGCTCCTTCATCAGTAGCTGAATTGTCACCTACCTGAGTTCGATTTTTGGAACGCGCTAAGATAATAAGCTCATCCACTCTAACTCGAGCATCTACGGCAATAATCTTACCCTCAGAATCTCTAATTTCGCGATATTCCAAACGACCTTCTATATATACCTTGTCTCCCTTGTGAAGAATATTTGACAATTTTTCGGCAAAAGCCCCCCATACTACAACACGATGAAAGTCTGACTCTTCTTTGCGCTCTCCTTTAGAGTTAACAAAAACTCGGTTAGTTGCTACAGTAAAACGCAATACTGGAGTATTATTATTTGCAGTGTATCTAAGTTGGGGATCTTTTGTTACATTCCCAATAAGAATAACTTTTTGTAGTGACCTAACAAACGGCATATTAATAAAAACTTATCTTATTTACTCGTCTTGCGATATTATACTCTATAGTAAAATGGAAATTTGTAATTTTTGCTAACATTCGTACCCTCATATTTGGATTAACTACTCCATTACAATAGCCTTTTTTGCTAATAATTTCAACTTTTCTAAAGACATTTCCTCTAATCGCAATACCAAATATCTAAGAAGCTCAGGGATTCTCCCGATTTCTCTGCGAACTCTATCTATCCTATCTACCGGTCCTTCAAAATAATACATTATGTAATAACCTTCCTTATTACCTTTGATCTTATATGCCATAACTCGTTTGCCCCAGATAGCTTTGGCTTTTACACTAGCACTGTACTTTTCTAAAATACTCTCGACTTTCTCCTCCAAACTTTTACGCACTGGATCAGGAAGATGAGGCTTAAATACTATTAACATTTCATAAAACGCCTTCTCCGGAACACGTTTAAAAAGCTCTGCCACCTTTTTTGACATTACACGCTTTTTTGCCATACGCCTTATTGTAGCATAAATTTATAAACTACAACACCTTTAAAACATTCCACCAGTTTCTAATATATTCTGCCCTACGGTTTTGGTATTTAAGATAATATGCATGCTCCCAAACATCAAGCCCAATTATTGGCTTATCTCCCAAAAGATATGGGTTATCTTGGTTAAGCAAAGAGTAAAGCTCGTAATCTCCGTCTTGGTTAATCACAAAAAATGCCCAACCACTACCAAAATGTTTTGTAGCAATCTCACTAAACACCGCCTTAAACTCTTCCATACTGCCAAACAACTCTTTTATCAATCCCTCTAACTCTTTATCTACTTCTTTGTTAGGCCCCATTATATACCAAAAGAATGTATGATTAAGATGCCCTCCACCCATATTTACAATCTTTTCTACATCTTCTGCGGGAATATCAAACTTTTCGGCAATCTCATCAAGATTTTGCAAAACCTCCCAGAGAGCGTATTTTTGCAACTGTTCATAACGCGAAAATACTTCATTAATACCGTTAACATAGCCACCGTGATGTTTCTGGTGATGAATCTGCATAGTTTTTGCGTCTATATAAGGCTCTAAAGCATCGTAACTATAGAGTAGCTCGGGAAGACTAAAAGGGTATTTTATTTTAGAAAAGACCTCTTTATGTAAATTCAAAATTGACATAATACATCTTTTTATCTTATCTATGATCTATTATAACAAGTAATAATTGTTTACTTACTTTTTACTAACCTCAAAGAAACACAATGCTTTTAGATTCGCTATCAATTAAAAAATAACAAACCTACCAACTTGCAAAAAATCTAAAGCACATATATTACTTTTATTACCTTAAAATTAACAAGAACATTACCGGGATAACCCTGACAAAATGATATAGCCGGGTGGTAAATTCGGTGCAAGAACCTAAACATACTTAAAGCCAAAACTCCCCGGGCAGGATTCGAACCTGCAACCCGCCGGTTAACAGCCGGCTGCTCTACCATTGAGCTACCGGGGATTGTTAGTTATTATACAAGATTAAGAAATCACAAGCAACATATAGCGAACAACAAATCATGCTGCTAAAAATTGGGCACTACCCTAATATCTTGTATCTTTACGGCCGACGCATCGATACCAGCTTCTACGAATTTTTGCACAGGTATATACACTGCATCGATTTTTTGACCGGACTCCCCCTCACGATAAACCACAGCGTTGTAAGCCAAAGACTTTCCACCTTGCCCGAGGTATACTAATACACTTGAGGTTTGGAACTTATACCCTTTAACAACGTAATTATCTCCCCACTTAAAAAAGTATTTTATATCAGGGACTTGATAACCATCAGCAGGTTTTATACTGATATTTTGAGGCTTTAACAAGGCAGGGTCAATACCAAATTGTGCTAAAGTACTGGTAGGAATATATATGGTATCAGCCGCCTCTTTATAAACAGGCAACATATCGCCAAACTTTGCAGCCCCCAATGTCACAGTTATTACAGCCGCGCTTTCCCCAAAATTTCTGCCTTTTACAACAAGATTATTACCATATACAAATACATGATCTATCATTGGAGATGAATTCGTGGAACCTGTAGTATCAGTATATGAGTCTACCTGGTTGTCTTGATTATCTGTATCTAACAAAGATGAATTAGCATACATAGTATAGACGATTTGCCATGGTTGAATGTTTACCAGATCTGAATTATTTATACCTGCAGTAGCAAGCCTTGTTAATGCAACGTAACCTATGTCGTCTCCATAATCATGACTTGTAAAAGAAACATCTCCACTCCAGGTCTTATTATTTACATTAATTGTAAGATCCGAAGATGGAGCCAGACCATAACCACGTAACACAAGATTTGATCCATATACAAACGCTTGAAGCACCCTATAAACCTTAAAATAATCAGTATATTGCCGACGCAGCTCTCTTCTTAACTGTAGCCTTCCCGCGACATATTGTCCTGTATAACTTTGTAAACCATCAAGAGCAGAAGTAGTACTTAAATCCCAAGAGAATGCCCAGCTTACGACCTTCTCAACGTAAGGATAAGCGGTATATATCTGATCTTTAATGCGCTCAAAATCTGCTGGTACAAGCTGACCATCCCCTTGGCGTTTAAACAGCTCTATATTTACCCACGCCTTTTTACCTGTTGCCCTAGCCGCATCATGCAAGGCTCTCATATGTTCTCTATTTGCTTCAAAACTTGTTGTAAGCCCAGAACCTATACTATCTTGTGGATAAATAACATCATATCCTGCGTTAAACAGGTTAATAAAACCGGCTTTTGCTGTGGCATAATCGGTGTTTTCAAATAAATATGGAGAGACCCCCACTTTCTTGCCTGGAAATCTACTATGCAAATAAGAAGCTAAAGCCCCATAAAAAGTTAGATCAGGGGCGCTTGGATTTGCCAACACCGCAACCGGCTTTTCCTGTGGTACATAAAACCCTTCGATAAGGCTATTCCAGTCTAGTCCCCACTGTTGTATTTTGTTATACGCCTCCTCTGCAGCATTGTATGAAAATTGTAATAATGCCCCCATATCTGTATTAGGATCAGTCGGAGAACCTTCCCAGTAACGAACATTTTCGCCATTAGTTAACAACCCAATCCACACCTTCATACCATGAGCCTGAGCTCGTTCAAGGAGCTTTTTCATAACTACTCCACTGTACCTTGTAAAAAGGGTACCCCCGAATGCTAAATAATAACTACCATTATTATCTTTGGCTAAAGACCCCACACCTCCCACAATAACGGTATCAATGTTAGCACTATACATATCATCTACCAAAGCCCGGGTACGTACACCTGTACTGTCTGGATAATCTAAAACCCAAAAAGTACCTGTTATAGGCAGAAACTCCAAGGATACCAACTCACTTGCACCCCCTGATCCCCCTGATCCAGAACCAGGCCTTGGAATCTGCTGGCCACCGACAAGCTCTCCCCCACCGCCTGTAGATGGAGGGATTATAACTACTCCACCCTTATCGGAAGCACTCCCCCCTTTGTTTTTACCCCTAGTATATTCATTATCTCCAGCAGGCTCTGGAGTAATCCTTATAAAGCGATTAGAGTCATTAACTCCCCTAACAAACTCTAAAGAGTCCGCAAAAATTCCAGACCCTAAACGATTAACCCCAATAAAACTACCTTTAAATATAAGTATACCCACGCTTACGATCAACAGCACCGCAAAAGATCCAAACGCTACAAGATGCTTACGTGACAACGAAAAAGCTTTTAAACGTGTAGACATTCTCTTCAGCTTAGCTGGATTAACTTCTGCATTATCACTCACTTTCTTTATCGGCCTGCTAAATGTAAAGCCCATAAAAAAGTATAACACAATAAACACGCGCCGTGTCAAATATACCTGATCAAAGGTACTTAAGATATAAAATAATACGAACACAGCATTTTTAACAAAACCCGTATCCTAAGACATTTGTTCCTCCACCTTAAAACCCCAAAACAAATACACAGATAACGGCTGTTCTAGTACTCGTACCCTAGCACGTGATATTGGGTGTTATACATATGCAAACACGATCATCCTAAACAAAGAAACATAGTTAATACCACGGGTAAATGAATATTCAATCTGTTCTAATCCACCGTTTTGCTTCTACTCTCCTAAAACGTCTCATAACAAACCACACCCACCCTACAACTACTACCAAGCTGGCTATTTTTAACGCAAAGATTCCAGTAACATTAAGCATTTCTAAAGATTGAGCCAACAACCACACTGTATCCGCAAAATCATTACCACACACCCCTTTATAACAAATTGCATCACGCATTAGCACCTTGGTTATTAAAAGCTGCCATTCTTGAAAAATCAAGTCAAACAACAATGCATAAAAAAACACCTTACTAAACGTGTTAAGGTTAAGGCTTTCACGTTTAGCGAGCTTAAAAGCCAACAGATAAGCCAAAATCTGCGTAGTTACTACTCCAGCCAGAGAAACTAATATAATCTGCCACCGGTTAAACATGTATACATCATATTCGTTACTTCCGATTGCGACGAGTTTACCATTTCGTATTTTTATAAGTGAATATGATGCACTCAAGTCTCCTAATAAGTAAGCAGCTACTGTATGCCCGATTTCGTGTATATTAATAACAATAAAAAATGAAAGCGTTATATACAAAAATAAAACCAGACTTCTTTTTATGTACTTTTTAAACATGGCTTACTACATCTTCGAATAAGGAACTTAACTCCTTAAACATTATTTCAAACGCATCTTTTGCTGAATCAGCATTTATATCGCACCCTGCTGCGTTTTTATGACCTCCACCGCCGTATTTTTGAGCTATTAGCGATACATCTATGTTACCTTTTGAACGAAGTGATACAGAGTAACGCCTAGGTTTATTTAAATCAGGCCGCACAACAAAGTAAACCTTTATTTCTTCCATTTTCGCCAAAATCTCATAAAGTATAAATAGGCGAAGATCTCCAAGTTCATTGTCTTTTAACGCCGACTTATACACATCAGATATAAATGTACCAGCCAATGCACCGTTTACACGTAAATTACTTATTGCCTCTTTAAAAGCAGAAACCATATGCAACGACAATTTAAGTTCTAGGGCTTTGGCTATATTTTGTAGTACTCTACCAGGGCTTACCTTGTCTAAAAACGACAGCAACTCTGATACGTACTGTGCTACGTAACTCTCATTAGTGGGTAGAAACCTTAACATTTGTGTGTCTCCCATAATACCAAACAATATAGCCAAAGCGCTTTGAGTAGTTAATGGAAACTTTAATGTCTTTACAAAAATTTCGTAAACTAACTGTGCACATGAGGCAACCTGCACGTTAAAAGAAAGTAAGGCATCTTTACTCCCCCCGGTTTTATGATGATCAATAATAATCGTTTTGTGATACATTTGATCTAAAACCTGTAATATATAAGGATTGTCCACTACTCTATCATAGGAGGAAGCATCTACAATAAACATAAGATCAGCTTCCAACACTGCTTTTTTTACTTTCTTTGTGTCAGATTCTTTACGCGCAACCCGTATAGAATCTAACGATAGGCCTTGTGGAATTTGTGACTTTGGCAATAAAGATTCGAACAATACTGGAGTTATAACCACATTAGAATTTTTAGCCTTAAGCAGATTACTAAGAGCCAACATGCTACCTATAGCATCTGGATCAGGGTGTTGGTGTGTAAAAATAACTATCTTAGCAGCATTATTAATTAGGGATAACAAGTTGTGTACCAAATCAGTATAAAGTTTCAAAGATGACATTTTGGGATATTTTAACATACGGTGCCATTATTCTAACAAATAGTCTTCGTATTAAAACCGACAAGATTGTTAATTTTAGAGACAAGAGGCCAAGACCGTGCTGTTTGCTTTTTAGTTTTTATATCTTTTACATTGGGCAAGCGCGAAACTCCGTTTGGGCGCGGGGCGCAAAGCGCCCCGCGCCCCAAACATAAGACAACATACCACATAACACCCTGCTGCAAAATCTCTACTATAATATAAACAAAATGGAAAACTCCCTTAACAAGCTTGCCCTTCTTGCCTTTGATCTTGACAATACCTTATCACCCCCAACTGGCCCTATTCCCATAAAAATGGCAAAACTACTTATAAAACTTAACACCAGGTACCACATAGCTATTATCACCGCCAGAAAAACAAACCAAGTGATAACAAAGGTACTAAAGCCAATACACCATGCGCTTTTGAAAACATCCTTACAAAAACAAAAATATCCTAAGCTAGTTTTTATAGCAACTAACACAGGCGCATCAATCGCGCAAACCAATCTACACAAAATTGCACAGCGTAACAACACAATTAAAAAACCGCCTACACCACGATCTAACCTGTTCAAACGAGTCTACATATCGCCTATTTACCCAGAAGAGCTAACATTTATAAAAAACACCTTACTTAAAACAGCTTACAAACTAAATCTTATTCCCAAAACAACATATGGTAATCTATTTATACACGACCAAGCAGGAATAACATTTACCCTACTTGGTATAAAAGCTCCTGACCACTTAAAACAAAGCTTTGATAAAACCAAACAAAAACGAAAATTACTTGTTAACAAGGTAAAACATATCCTAAAAGACTACCAGTTATATATAGCAGGAACAACAAGCATAGACATAGTAAAAAAGGGAAATTCCAAAGGTAAAGCATTAACCAAAATAACCAAGTTACTAAAAATATCTAAAAGCCAAGTCTGCTTTTGGGGAGATAGTCTTAATAAAGGAGGCAATGATTACTCCGTAATAAAGGCAGGCTTTAACACGCATAAAGTTAACCGATGGCAAGATACGTACGTTAAGTTAGAATCAATTGTAAAAACACTAAGCAACGGCAAAAATGCTGTTTAAAACCGAAACAACCTCATAAGCTGCGCTATTACCTCTTGTTCATTTGCCGGGGTATGAATAATCCCATGAATTGCCTCAGCAGGGCCCGACAACAATACCTCCCGATTCTGCCCTATATAATCAACTAATCGCTTTGAGCCAATAAAGACCGGTAAGCCTGCAGCCGAAGTTATACGCCAATAGTTTCTTGGATGTCCTAAGACCAGGCGTTTCCCGCTTATCTCCAATAACCTATAAGCCAAGGCATAACGCATAGTTCCCAACTTCGGGGCAACTGCCCCTCCCTTTAATTGGCCCACACGTCCTACTGTGTCACATCCCGGGCAGAAAATAAATCCAAATGGCACACTCCATAACGGCTCATTAAGCTTAAATTTGCCAGATAGTAATGAAAAAACATCGTTAGTACCAAGCATCATTGCAAACATTGTTAATACATAGGGGTCCACCCCCTCTAACACTCGGGTAGCTGATGGATTATCCCCTGGATTCAGAGACCGTAGATTTCTCAATAATCTAGCTACATCTTCATACAACGCTCCCAATCCTCTTATACTAAGTGGAAGCATCCCCCAGTGGATGATCGCACCTGTACTACGTGTATTATCCGCAAAATCTGCAAAAGTAGTAAGAACTCTACCTAAATCCCACTGTTCATGCAATACCCCCTCCACCCTAAAAGACCGCCCCTCCCTTTTAAAATAGGAACGCAAAGACCAATTAATCATGTCTACGAATTGCCCCATCAATCCTGGAGGTGGCAAAGGAGGACGTATTAAAACAAAAGTTAAAGAGGGGCCTAACTTGTTGATGTACTCCTCCAGTGTGTGAATCTGCTCCCTTTCGGCGGGGCGGGGGCGAAGCCCCCGCCCCGCCGTCCCTGCTAAACCCATTTTTACCATATATAATCATTTTACATCTACCACCCCTCATCTGTTAAATACCATTCTTCATAATAAATAGAGCCAGAGATAAGGATTGGCTTTATGGGCTTATCTAAACGCTCTGGAAAATTTTGCCATTTGCCATCTGCCTTAAGTTTTAAATACTCATTATATCTTTGTGGCATGGTTTGCCAATCTGTTTCTTTGGGCGAATCAAAAAAAGCTGGAAATGTGTTCATCTTTTTCACCTGCTCAAGTGTAGCCCAAAAATATTTACCCTCTGTTAAATCTGGACGCAGATCTCCTGCAACCTCATAGATATCAAATGTATAAAGATAAAAATCTGACTCTATGTTATTAGCCCCTTCTTGATAGGAATCATTCTTAACAGACTTTAAAATAATGTTTCTCTCAATCTTAATAAGCCGCCACTCTATCATATCTAAGCCGGTTTCTTCTTTAAATTCCCTTATAGCTGTATCTACTGGGTTTTCTCCTTTAAAAATCTTTCCTGCAGGAAAACCAACAAAGCCGTAATAAGGTTGCTTTAAACGCTGGTAGAAAAGCCACTCGTATCCAGCGTCAGTTTTGCGAATCGCCCGCAAAAGTACGCCCCGTTTTGAATACTCAGCGCGTTTTTTAGAAGTTATATCAATATCTAGTACAAACTTTTTACCTTTTGCAGTAAGCTCGTATGTTTTATCTCTTGCTACAATAAGCCCCATTTCTTATAATTTCTTAAGATGATACGTAAATTGATCAGTAGGGACATCATTTGGTCTAAGCTCACCAAAACTTGCCTTGATCTTCTTAATTAACGTACTCAATATATGCATTTGTATTGGATGCAATGGCTTTTTATGTTTTGTTTTTATATTTGCCATTTTTTTATAAGTAACATATTAACTATACTCGTATTTTGCACGGTTTTATGGTGGTGTCAAGTGAAATTAATTTAAACACTCTGTCACATATATGACCTACCCGTTAAGTCACCCTTCTAGGGCCATACGTTTGCTATACCGTCTACACCCTAGTTACAAAATCCCAAAAATTGTCTCTATGCATCACATCAAATTTTACGTTCTGATAAGCTTTACGAAAAGTCGTTGGTAGTTTTACCTTTTCAGCTAATTTAGGGGAAAACTTAAACTCATAGGCGTAAATCTCTCCATTTACTACTTCAATTAAATCTATTTCTTGCTTTTGCCATGTACGCCAAAAATATAATTTAGCAAA
>WFZN01000079.1 GCA_015489555.1 Candidatus Dojkabacteria bacterium
CCTTATTATGATACCACGTTGTAATTCGTACATCATTTTTACCCAAAAATATAGTAAATGGGTGGGGAGCTATATCAAGACGAGAACGTTTTTTATCAAAATACAGATAGTCAAGCAGTTTATGATTTAAACGTTGCATTACCAACTTGTCGTAAGGTTCATTTTCTAACGGGTGTTCTGTTTCATAATTGGGTTTATTTATGATCTCATCAAGTAAACTTTTAAGTTGGGGAATAAAGGTTTCAAAGTAAGATTTTACATCCTGAGTAGTTATATCTTCTTCATATTCGTCTATTAAAGCATCATAAGGGTGCTTTTTATAACCTAGATATTTTGCTCTCTCTTTTGCAAGTTTAAAGATCTCTTTAAGGTAAGGCGCAAATTTTTCAAAATTATCCTCAAGTTTGGCTTTTCTCCATACATTAAAGGCGTCAGATGTAAGTTTACTCCATTTCTCTACAAATTCTGGAGGAAGTTTTAACATTTTATCTAAAGTTTTTTTGGCTTGACGTATGATGCCTTTTTCATAAATATTAAATTGTTCAGGGTTAGATTGTAGGGCATCCCACAACCGGTTTACTTCTTTAACAAACTCTTTATCAAGCCACAGTTTTTGGGTAAGGGTTGAAAGTTTTGAAGTCACATCACCCTTGTAAAGGCCTGCGGCTTCAGGCATATATGTATTCATATCCCACTCTATTGTGGCATTTGCTATTTCAAGTGCATAAATTTTTTGGTAATGTTGTAAAAGTTTTTTAAGCCTTTTCAAGATAACTTTTTGTATCATTAAATTATTGTAGCATGTGTATTATAATAAGTCTATTTAATTAAAGGTGGTACAAAGTTATGGCGCTTGGTAAGTTAGTTTATTTTACAAGAATATTTACAGTTTATTTCTTTTTTTACGTATCTACACTTATAAGTTTGGTAATTGCGGGCTATAGCACATATAAAGTCTATTTGGCTTATCAGGGCATTAATTTGCAAGCGCAAGATAACAACGGCGGCGATACAGGGCTTGCTTCTCCTCAATCCCCACTAACCCCCTTGACACCTACCGCTACAGTGTTGCCCACGGTACGATCTGCTACCCCTATGGGAGAGCGTATTTTTACTAAGGCAGAACTTGCAAGGTATAACAAGCCTTCCCGTTGTTATGTGGCTTATAAGGGGGTGGTTTATGACGTAACTGCCCACCCCTCGTGGCGTCGTTGTAGGCACCATGGTGTCAGGGGCGGTAGAGACATTACGGCAGCATTTCCGCATCCTATCTCATATCTTAAAGGACTTCCTAAAAAGGGACGTTTAAAATAATTAGATAATGTAAGAAATATAGGAAATGAAAAAAACAATTTTGTATACCATTGCTCATATCGTTATAGCCTATTGGGTGTACCTGTCGGTTTTTTCTACGGATATCAACTTTTTACTGTTTGCTCGTATCGCTGGGGTTTTCGCATTACTAGATTACGTTTTGGGTCTGTTATTTAGTATAAGACATCCCATACTGGAGAAATTTATGCCGTATGATAAGCGGATGGTAGAACACAGGTTTTGGCAACTTACCGCCACTATTTTTGCGATACTACACTATGTATTTCTTTTGTTACAATATGCGGACACTCCTTCTATATTGCGTATGTATGTTTTACCCTCTGCTCTTGAGTTTATTCTGGGAGGGCTAGCGTTATTAGCCTTTATTTTGATGACAGTAGGAGCAGTAATTGAACTTTTACCTTATTCAGTTTGGCGATTAACACATATGGTTGGAGCATTGTTTAGTCTAACAGCGATTTTGCACGTTTTTTGGGTAAATAGCACTTATACGGAGCTTTTATACCTAAATTGGTTGGTCTATTTGTTAAGTTTAGTTGCAGTAATATCTTTGATGCTAAGTTGGGTTTTTAGGGTGTACCTTAAAAGACGCTATCTGTATCAGGTTACAGATACGAAACTACTCGGGCATGATGTAATTTATTTAACACTTACTCCCTTAAATCATAAAGTTAAATATAAGGGAGGTCAATTTGCTTTTTTTAGCTTTAACGCTAACGATCTTGAACGTAGCCCTCATCCTTTTACTATAGCTAGTGGCCCGAATAGGTCAGGTAAGGTTGCGATAGCTGTTAAAGCCCTGGGTGATTTTACAAGAAAACTCATGAATGTGAAACCTGGAACTTTAGTAGAAGTCGATGGTCCTTATGGAAAGTTTTATCAAGGTTTTAAAAATGTCAAAAAAGAGGTATGGATAGGAGCGGGTATAGGAATTACTCCGTTTTTAGCACTACCCATTGACAGACCAGTGATTTTATATTACCTTACACGATCTGATAACGATGCGTATTTTCTCCCATGGCTTAAGAAACGTGCTAAAAAGTCCGGTATTCTTAAAATAGTCCATCATAGATCACAAGTTGAGGGGAGATTTAGACCAGAGATGTTAGCAAAATATCTGTATGACAAGTCCACGCTATTTAGGGTGTGTGGCCCAAGAGGCCTACTAGATTCCATATATGACTATTTCTTGTTACAAAACGCCACGAAGCGTCTAGTATACGAAGAATTTAATTTCAAAGGTTAGTAATGATTATGTTACGCACTTTAATCTTTAGAACTATTAAACGGTTGTTTTTTGTTTCACTTTTATTGCTGGTATTGGTGTATATAAACAGCATACTTATATTGTGGTTACAAGGGGTATTAGGTGGTTAACTTATAAGTTACTTTACTACCTCCCCATGCACAATAAATCTACCATCAGGATAATTA
>WFZN01000080.1 GCA_015489555.1 Candidatus Dojkabacteria bacterium
GCAACGATTGATGCAGATTTACAGGATCCCCCCGAACTAATCTTTAAAATGTATAAAAAGGCAATTAAAGAAAAGGTTGACATTGTTCTTGCCAAACGCAGTGCTAGGGATGAGGCGGCTGTCAAGAAATTGACAGCCGCCCTTTACTACAAACTTATTAATATCTTTTCAGATAACCTAGTAATGCCAGAGGTGGCCGACTTTAGGCTAATATCAGCAAGGGTACGCGATATTATAATAACCATAAAAGAGACCCCTCGATTTTACAGAGGGTTGATAAACTGGGTTGGATTTAAACGCACAACCATACAATATCAACGCCCACCACGCGCTGCAGGAATAACAAAATACTCAATACGTAAAATGTTTAACCTTGCGTTAACTGGACTAATTAATTATGGAACACAACTTATATACTACTGGGCTATATACTCTATACTTGTTGGACTTATAAGTATGGTTCTTCCCATTAAAATGCTAGTAACAAGCCTTATAATACTATGGGGGCTCCCTACGCTTGGTATACTACTTATATATAGTCAAAATCTGTTGTACTTACTTCAAAATAAGCCAGAATTTATCGTAGCTGAAATAAAACAAAACAACTACTATGAAAAAACTAATAACGCAAGACATAGAAGAAAAACTAGCACACGAGCAACAACATTTAAAAGATAAACTAGCCAATCTACAACATAAACTAGCCAACATTACTGATTATTCATCACAAGAATATGTATCCCTACAAAAGACCCTAATAAACACCCAAGAACGTCTAAACAAAATTAAAACTCTTCTAAAACTGCTAGACCAGTTAAAACAAGCTCAAGCAATTACCACTGACCCCTCCTCTTCAAAAGAACTTATAGAACTTGCTCAACACGAGATAGCTCAAATTAACCCCAACATTGAACAGCTCTATAAAGAACTAACCTCACCTGATCAAGAAGTAAACGCCTTTATACTTGAGATACGGGCAGGGGCAGGTGGAGAAGAAGCTGCACTGTTTGCACGTGACCTTTTTAGAATGTATCAACTTTTTATTCAAGACATAGGCGGCAACATAGTTGTAAACGATGTATCGTACGCCGATCAAGGAGGCTACAAATTCGTATCTGCCTACGTAAAAGGCCCCAATATATATAGATGGTTTAAATATGAATCTGGTGTACACAGAGTACAGCGCGTACCCACCACAGAAAGCGGAGGTAGGATACATACTTCAACCGCTTCAGTAGCGATTTTACCAGAATATCCAGAAGACATAAACATACAAATAAATCCTGACGATGTTGAAATTACCCCAATAAAGGCTAGCGGGCCAGGCGGACAACATGTAAATAAAAACCTAACCGCAATACGTATAAAACATATACCAACTGGTATTATAGTAACATCGCAACGTTATAAGTCACAAAAACAAAACAGAGAATTTGCACTAAAGCTTCTAAAGCTAAAGTTAACTCAACAGAAAAAACAAGAAATAACCGGGACCATCTCGAAGCTACGTAAACAACAAATAGGAACAATGGACCGCTCAGAAAAAATTCGTACATACAACTTTCCACAAAGCCGAGTGACTGATCACAGAATTAAAAAATCATGGTATAACTTGACAGATATAATGGATGGTAAGATAAAAAAAATGTTAGAAGAAATTATAATAAAACTAGAAGAAAAAAATGAAGAATAACAACAAAATAACGTACAAAAAAGCATATAATCTGCTTGAAGAAGCCTTCAAAAAGGCTGGGTACAAAAGTTACCAACTATTACATGACCTACACAATATTATATTTACTAATCAAAATAGAAAAGGTACACTATCTAGCAAAGAAACAAAAAAACTCTTTTTAGTGCTCTGGCTACTTGAGCAGGATTTTCCGATAGAATACATAACCCACAAAGCATATTTTTTCGGTAATCTCTTTTATATAGAATATCCTTTATACATACCGAACCCCTTTACAGAACGTATAGTAGAAAAAACACTAAACACTATAGACAACCTATCAGAACCACACTCTATCATAGATATAGGAACAGGCACAGGAGCAATAATTGTCTCAATACTTAAAGAACTGAAAAAACCAGAAAAGCATGAATTTATAGCAACCGATATTTCAAAACACGCACTAAAGATAGCCCAAACTAACGCTACCAGGCTGCTGCCATACAAAAGACAACAGCTACTAAAATTACACCACGCCTTTGTAGCATACAAGATAAACACGTCTTTATCAGCATACCTAGACGAAAAAGCCATTTACCAAGCTTCAGACAAAGAAATTAAGAGACTGCTCTCTCTACTTGAACCCATATTACCCACACACACAAATGTTATTATTATTACTAACAAACCGTATCTTAGCTTATCTGTAAAATACCCAACATCTGTCAAATTCCAAGATCAAAAGGCTTTATACAGTAACAAGCAGTTTGATAATACCCTGAAACGATATATACACTTTTTAAAAAATAAAGGCTACAAAGTTACCTTAATAATGGAAACTCGACGCACAATTAATCCTCCCTCTTCCAAAATAGTAACCTATCGATATTAATCAACATTCCGTTCTCCCAGGGTAACGTCTATTCTAATAGGGTTCCATTTGTCATCTTGTTTCCGCAGCAGCTCAATCTTAACCGTATCATTAACTCTATGTTTACCTATCAACATCGCTAACCCATATTCTAATACATCTTTTCCGTCAATCTTGACTATTACATCTTCTGATTTTATGCCTGCTTTTTCCGCAGGAGACCCTGGTACTACCTCAACGACAAAAGCCCCAGCCGGCACCCTATAATATTCGGCATATGCGTGATCTAACACTACGTACTTTACACCCAAAAACGGCAGTTTTAGCCTTCCGTATTCTCTAAGATCTTGTAATCGAAGTTTTACTATATCTATTGGTAATGCAAAAGATATATTATCAGCACCTAATATTTTTACAAAATTTATACCAACCACTTTACCATCAAGCGTAAGTAATGGCCCTCCAGAGTTACCCGGATTTACAGCTGCATCAGTCTGAATAACATTCTCATATCGCAGACCTCCCACCTCTATTGTGCGTCCTAAGCCACTAATAATACCTACAGATACAGTGGAGGGGAACCTTCCTAAGGGAGTTCCTACTGCAACCACCCACTCCCCTAAACGCAATGAGGATGAATCACCCAAAGTAAGCTCTGTTTCTAATAATTCTTTATTGTCAACAAAGACAAAAGCCAAGTCAAAAACAGGATCACGTACAATCTTTTTCACTGATGCTACCTTATTACTATGGGTAATTACTTTATAAGTTGTTTTCTCTGAAACTACATGTCTATTTGTAACAATAATTCCTTGTTTTAAATCAACGACAAATCCGCTACCTATATTTCTATCAACCTGAACAATACCAACCCCAGGCTTAATACCATACTCTACACTTGCAATAGTTACAACTCCTTGCTGAGCTAATGACACTGTATTAATTACCCTACTCTCAAATGAAGTAGTAGTTGTAACCTCAGAAGGCAATTTCTGCAACAATTTATCATCGACAAACTCTGTAGAGTTTGCAGTTGTATCCGACTGCTCTTTAACGTCAATAACTCTAGCCAATCTACGTCTATAACTATTTACTCTATTGATAAACGTCACCCTCCATTTTGGGTAAAGTTGAGCAAGTTTAATACCTCCAACCACTCCTCCTATAAACACCAATACTATAAAGAGAATAAAAACCCTACGCTTAAGAGTCCTCCATCTAGATGTAGTAGGATTTTCACCTGTTTGCTGTTCTTTTTTCACGTGGTCCTTAGGTTTTGAGTCTTTTAAATCCTTTGAAGAGGTAGACTTCTTTTTAAAACTTGTGGGTTTAAACATACTTTATTATACATACTTAGAAAAGCGTGTAGATATCAATCTACAGCAGCCAACAACACATCTATTACATTGACCACAGCTAACTATGTTAAAAACTCTATTTTTTATATATCGGCTCCCATACAGCCAAAATGGCCCTTACCTTGTTAAATGCACTCACCCAAACGTATCGCATATCGTGAACTGACATTGACAACATGTGGATAAAAACATAACGTAATTATCTGTTAACCACCGTTCTTAATAAGATCTCTATATTCTCAACAAGCCTGTGTTCTAACCACAATTAATAATCTGGAATAAGCCTGCTTACCCCTAGGCAACAGTCAGACTCTTCTCCAAAGCAGACACATAATCAAGTGCTTTCTCTATTCCTTTAATTACACAGTATTTAGGTAAGTCAGCAACATATGCTGGTATATCAAGTGCCTCTGCCAAAAGCACATCTAAATTTCTAAGTTGAGCACTTCCACCAGTAAGTACAATACCATGTTCTTTTATGTCAGCAACAAGCTCTGGAGGAGTTTTTTCCAAAATCTTTTTAATATTGTATACAATTTCATTAAGGGAACCTCTTAAAGCCTGAGCCACCTCATTAGAGTTAAACTCCACGGTAGTTGGGAGCCCCGTAGCCATGTCTGTGCCGGACACTTCCATAGTTAAAGGGCGCTCCATAGGCAAGGCACTACCTATATTTATCTTTATCTTTTCAGCCATTTGCTCTCCGATGCGAAGTTTGCGCTGTTTTCTTGCATACTGAATTATGTTTTCACTAAATTTGTCTCCTGCAACACGAATAGAATCAGCTACAACTATACCCCCTAAAGATATAACAGCAACCTCAGTTGTTCCTCCACCAAAGTTTACTATCATGTTGCCAAATGACTCATGAATCGGTAACTGAGCACCTATAGCTGCTGCCAATGGTTCTGGTATTAAAAACACTTTCCTTGCTCCAGCTGAAAGCACTGTTTTTATAACCGCTCGTTTTTCAACAGAGGTTATCCCCACAGGCGTACTTATCATAACATCAGGTTTTAATACACGTACACTTCCTAATGTACGATTAAGAAGATAACTTACCAACTTTTGCGTTACTCTAGCATTAGAGATTACCCCACTTCGCAAAGGTCTTTTAACCATAATGGTGTCAGGACTTTTACCTAACATGTATTTGGCATCATTACCCACAGCTATAATCTGTTGCGTAGTTAAATCTATAGCCACTAATGTGGGTTCTTCTAAAACTATTCCCTTACCTGCGATAGTAACTAGTGAATAAGTGGTACCAAGATCGATACCTACCCTCTTAGGTTTTAATATACCTACTATTTGCTTTAAAAACTTTGATAAGGAATCTGTTTTTTTATGCATAAACGATTATAGCTCTTAATCGGCGCGGGGCGAAACGGGACTTAGATAATACATCAATATGCAGTACAACACTCCCAAAAGTCCATTAAGAATCCGCTCTAGTAAGAACACTACCCCCCCGTTTCGCCCCGCACCTCTAATACGCCTTAGCAAACAATGTTATACGCCCTTCTTCTTTACCTGTAACAAAATCTGTTCCCACTTCATCATACGTATCAAACGGTATAACACGCGGTGTAATTCTGTACTTTTCCTGTAACCACTTGGCTTGTTTAGTATCGTCCTTAAAAAATGCCTTTATAAAACCTGGTTTGTCATTAGTCAAAAGTAACTCTTCTAGTTCTTTTAGGTTTTTTACTTCTGTAACATGATCTTTGAAAAACTGCCTTGAACGCTGATACATAAGGTTGTGGGCTTCATCAAGCATTTCTATTATAAACTTGTAAACGTGGTTATTATATGCCAACACATGCTTTTCTCTTGTAACACGCATATATACAGTAAGCTTAGACTCTTCTACTTCCTTTTTACCAATCTCTATTCTTAGAGGAACACCTTTGATATCCCATTCATTAAACTTCCAACCCGGGGTCTTGTCAGAATCATCTAGATACACCCGAATGTTATTACCTTTTAGCATTTGTTCTACGATCTTTGCCCTCTTAAAAATCTTCTCTTTTAAAGCTTCTTCCTTAACTATAGGAACAATCACCACCTGAATAGGAGCCATTCTAGGAGGCAATACTAAACCATAATCATCTCCATGGTGCCCAATAATTGCCCCCAAAAAACGGGTGGATAACCCCCAACTTGTTTGCCAAACATATTTTAATTTATTATCTTTATCAAGATACTGAATGCCAAACGCCTTAGCAAAATTCTGACCCAAATGATGAGAAGTACACAACTGCAAAGCCTTTCTACTACGCAAAAGTATCTCTATCGTTGTAGTATACAAAGCCCCAGCAAACTTTTCTCCAATAGTTTTATAACCTTTAACTCCGTACAGGGCTGCATACTCCCTAGCAAATTTATCGTACATATCTAAGGCTTTTTTAACCATTAACGCAGCTTCTTTTCTTGTTGCATGTGCGGTGTGCCCCTCTTGCCACAAAAATTCTGAGGTTCTTATAAACGGGAAAGTGCGCTTCTCCCATCTTACCACATTACACCATTGATTAATTTGCAATGGTAGGTCTTTATATGATCTAACCCAATTTTTAAAATGAGCATACATTATTGTCTCTGATGTGGGCCTTACAACCAGTGGTTCTTTAAGTTCTTCCCCTCCAGCATACGTAACAACTGCAACCTCAGGAGAAAAACCCTCAACGTGCTCCTTCTCCTTTTGCAATAGTCCATAAGGAATAAATATAGGGAAATAAACATCTTGTACCCCTAACTCTTCTATCATTTTACCCAAATTGTTCATTACCTGTTTCCACAAGGCATACCCATAAGGCTTAAATACAATAGACCCTTTTACTATTCCATACTCAGCTAAATCAGCAAGCTGTACAACGCTTGTATACCATTTAGCAAAATTCTGTTTTTGTGATGGAACCTTTTGTGGCTTTGTCATTATCTCTTAAAAATAAAGATTTTAAAATCCTTTATTGTTACTGCTACACTTAATAGTATTATAACTACAACTCCCCCCACAGTAAGAATCTTTACCAAAGCTCGAACACGCTTTGCTGGTACAAACCTATATAC
>WFZN01000081.1 GCA_015489555.1 Candidatus Dojkabacteria bacterium
ACATATGCTTTATAAGCTAATATTATTAATGTAATTGTTAATACAGTAACAAGCCAGATCGTCAGGAATTTACCAATCTTGCTCAAGCTAGGCTGAGTGTTTTGTCGGGGGTTATACCAAAGATTTATACTGTATTTATCTATAATCTTTTTAGAAGGTTTTGCAAATAATTTAAACATGGCATTAAATCGTTTGTCTGAGATTTAAGCCTATAGCGGAGGCAAAATCTGGGGTAAGAGCCTTTGGAGGTAACTCTTTAGGTAGTTTTACAAATTGAGTAAGAGATATGCTGTTTAACTTTGTATTTTTGTGTACTTTAGATAGTAAAGCGAATTTAAGGTTATTGTGTATGCTGGGTTCGGTTGCAACAATGAAAATCTCTGCTACTTGTTGTTTTATACCAGTGGTTTGAGCCACAAATGATTGCATTCTCAGGAATTCTGTATATATATTGTCTGTCAGTTTAGTAAGTTCGTTTATTATGTTTTCCTTTTTTATTGTGCCTTTTTTCAATAGATCTAACAGCTGGTCTCGTGGTACATTAAGACTAATCTGAAGACGTTCTAATATTGTATTTATTCCGGTTGGCACTGTTTGAGTAAATATTATGGTTTTGTTGTTTGCTAAAGTTAGAGTAGTGCCATTTGCCGTCATGTGTATTATTCCGTATAGTTTCTTGTCTGATAGGACGGGGCGAATAAGACGATGTAAGCTTATTGCATGAGGTTCAAGTAGTATTGGGTTAAGCTGCAGTTCTTTAAAGACCTTAGAGAAAAATTCAAAGATGTATAATGGAACTGAGAATGTCAATATTGTGTAATTATTGTCTTTTTGGCCTACTATAAGAAAATCCTTGGAGTAACTTTCAATATCCTTTGGAAGTAAGCCTTTTAGTTTCCAATATATTGCTTCGGGAAGCTCTTCATCTTTAACTTTGGGTATGTCTATAAGTTGTACTATTATCGTATCCTCCGGGATAAGCAAGGATATATTAGGAGTAAAAAATTCAATCTCTTTTAATTTTTCAATAAAGACTGAACGATATTGGTTAAGAAGGGCACTGCTTTCAAAAGTCGTTGGGGGAAGATCTAGTTCGAGTTTAGCTAAGAGTTCAATTTCGTTGTGTGCTCCTACAGATACGGCTCTTATGCCATCTGTTGAGAGGTCTATACTTATGTGTTGTACTGCTTGTGACATATTTATAGCGTAGCATAATGTATATGTGTTGTAAAGTTTCTAATGAAGTGTATGGGGGGGGTATAGTGTGGTTTTAGCTGCACCTATGGTTTGTTGGGCGTGGGGCGAAACGGTTCGGGATAATTTGCTTGTGTGTTGGGTATTTGGCAGGTTACTGACAACCCATGGTAAAGGCTTTAAAAATCCGCCGTTTCGCCCCACGCCCCTTTTACCAACTTGAGGTGTTTGATACACTTTTAAATGGCATCTAACGAGGTTATGAGTATAGACGTTTTTGATTATGACTTACCCAAAGATTTGATAGCTAAATACCCTCCTAAAAAACGCGGTTTTAGTCGTTTAATGGTAGTTGACTTAAAAAGAAACCTCATTGAGCATAAGCGTTATCTTAATATTGTGGATTATCTAACTAAAGGCGACGTAGTTGTACTGAACAATACTCGTGTTATAAAGGCTAGATTGTTAGCAACTGTTGCTAACAGCACAAAAAGTGTGGAGGTATTACTCCTTAATCCCATTCCTGAGGGTAAGTATGATTCTCTTACATGGGAGGTTATGATCGGTAATGCTCGTTATCTAAAACATGCAAATATTATCAATTTTGGGAAGGGATACAAAGCTACAATAACAAATAAGCTTTCTTTTAAGACCTTTATGGCTCAATTTAACGCTTCTCCTTTAGAGATTGCAAAACATCTTGGTAAAATACCAATCCCCAAATATATTAAACGCGAAGATGAACCAATCGATTATGTAAGATATCAAACTGTATTTAATAAGGTACCAGGTTCGGTAGCTGCCCCTACTGCTAGTTTGAATCTTACCACTGCTATGCTTGAAGAGTTTGCAAAGAAGGGGGTAAGGGTTGCATATGTGACATTATATGTTGGTTGGGGTACCTTCGCTACGATAAACACAAAGGATATAACTCGTTTTAAAATACACAGCGAATATGTTATAGTGCCTCAAGAAACCGTAAATATTGTAAACAAGGCAGTAGATAAAGGGCAGAGAGTTGTTGCCTTTGGTACTACTGTTGTACGCACGTTAGAAGGAGTAGCAACTAAGTTTGGCAAATTAAAGCCATATAAGGGCCTTATTGGTATCTACATTTATCCAGGGTACAAGTTTAAGATAGTAAATACTATGGTAACTAATTTTCATCCTCCTAAAAGCAGTACGTTAGTGCTAACAAGTGCATTCGTGGGTATAGAGAAGACTAGACAAGTATACAAAATTGCTGTGGCTAAGAAGTACAAGTTCCTAAGTTACGGTGATTCTATGCTGATTTTACGGTAACTTAAGTATCCCAATTATGTTATTTAATAAATGCATGTTGTCGTATAGCTTAGATTCCATTTAAGGTTATAATTAAACACGTATGTCCAGAGACGATATTTATGATAACAACGATCTTAATGACGTAAACCAGGCTACCTCAACTGATAACGGGGTAGTTGATAGTTCCTCAAAAGAGTTCTTGCAAGATAAAACAGATACGTCTTTTGCCAGTCTGCGTTTTACTCCTGGAAGCATAGTTCCCATAGATATTACTGATGAGCTTAAAAAAGACTATCTTGATTATGCAATGAGCGTAATTATGGCGCGTGCTTTACCTGATGTTAGGGATGGGTTAAAACCTTCACAGCGAAGAATTCTTGTAGCAATGAAAGACCTTCAACTTTGGCCTGAGAAATCGTATAAAAAATCTGCAAAGATTGTCGGTGAAACAATAGGTAATTATCATCCCCATGGAGATCAGGCCGCATATACCACTTTAGTACACATGGCCCAAGATTTTTCTTTTAGATATCCTTTAATAAAAGGTCAAGGTAACTTTGGTTCAATAGATGGCGATCCTCCAGCTCAAATGCGATATACAGAAGCCAAGATGGAAAAGATAACCACAGAACTTTTGCGGGGTTTAGACAAAGGGCTTGTAACATTTGTACCAAATTATGATGGATCAAAACTTGAACCAACAGTATTACCCGCTCATTTCCCGAACCTTTTTGCAAATGGAGCAGAAGGTATTGCTGTGGGAATGGCGACAAAGATTCCACCTCATAACTTAGGGGAATTGATAGATGCACTCATTGCCATCATCGATGCGGGTAATAAATGGAAAGGTATTGCCCTGTATAATTTTTTGCGCAAGCTAAAGGAGGTAAGCAATAAACGACCGTATCTTTATAATCAGCATCCTGAAAGTGAGTTTGAGAACTATATTGCTCCAGATGATGAGCGCAAAAACGAAAAATTAAAACTTTTACAGTTAATGTTTGAGGAAGGTAAGCTTGATTCCAAGGCTTTTAAGAATCTGTTTGGAGAAAATGCTTATCAGCAGTTACTTGGATTTATCAATTCTCCCACAATTGAGGGTGCAGACTATATACGCTTGCAAGATATAACACTTTATCCTAAAATCTCTACTGATCTTGCTGTCAAAGATTTAATGCGATATGTTAAGGGGCCAGATTTCCCTACACATGGGGTAATTTATAACAAAAAGGATATCTTAAAACTTTATGAGACTGGTAAAGGCAAAATCTTGGTACGGGGTGTGGCTAAAGTAGAAGAGAATAAACGGGGTAAGCAATATATTCTTATAACAGAGATTCCCTACCAGGTAAATAAGGCTGTGCTTGTGCAGTCTATTGCAAAACTCGTACAGCTTAAAAAGGTAAAAGGTATAAAAGATATACGTGATGAGTCTAACAAAGAAGGTATACGTATTGTTCTTGAGCTAAAAGGAAACGCAAATCCGCAGATTATATTACAAAAGCTTTATAAATATACTCCTTTGCAGCTAAATTATCATGCAAACATGATTGCTTTAGTAGATAAGCAGCCTGTTACACTAAACCTTAAACGGTATTTAGAATTGTATCTTGAGTTTAGAACCCGTTTGCAGATTCGTGAACTTGAGTTTGAGCTTGCTGAAGCAAAATATAGAAGCCATATACTAGAA
>WFZN01000082.1 GCA_015489555.1 Candidatus Dojkabacteria bacterium
CCCCCAACGACGCACCTTCACTCTAGACCCTACTTTACACCGCTAAACCTTTTAAAATCATCCCACAAAAGCGATAACATATACGAAAACATTAGTAGCCATACGAAAAATCCCAATTTAGGCACTCCAAATACAACTTTTAGTAAAACAACCGCCAGAGTTAAGCTAACCAACCATCCGACCTTAAAACTACCACCAACGATTCTTCTTACAACCTTCTTATACAGAAAGTACGAAACCCCGCCATATATTGCATAATTTACCATTGCTAAAAATGTTCCAATAAATACTAATGCAAGCAAATAAAGTTTAAACGCCACAGCTCCTGCCAACACGCCAAATATAATTAACGCGGTAAACACTCCTCCGGTAAGCCCTAATATCATTAAAAACCCCTTAACAAAATGTATCCAAGATATCTTTGAAAACTGCTTTGTATCAACCCGCATACGCATAAGCAGTGTCCAAACCAAGGCGCTTACTACAATAGTAGTCACAATGTCCGCTATTAAATCTAAAATCTTAAGTCTTTGCACACGCCCCTCTCTAAGAGACACTGATTGCCCTCCCGTTTGAATATCTACGATAGGCGCAGTTAATCCTGTTCTTGTTAAATCATCTACACTCTGAGCTCTTATGTAAACACTATCTCCCACCTCTCCACTTACAGAAGCTGTGTTCACAAACGCCCGTAACATTCCACCCACCTTAACTCTACCCTTAACTTGTTGAGCAGCAATAAATGCGTTTTTACTTATATCAACACTATTTAAGTACGCCTTTTGTACGGTAGCGTATATAGATTGCTCACTACTACTTTGCTCAATCTGTACTAATCTAGCAATCACAAAAACAGAACCAGATATTGTTGTATCCTCTATAGTTACGTTCTCTCCTGTTAAAAACAGATTGCCCTCTATAACGCTGTTTTTTATTACTATATTTCTTGCGGTAGCAATAACGTCGCCCCTAACAGTACGATCCACGACTCTTACCATGTCTCCACTTTCAAAATGGTTAAACTCTTCTTTTGTTAAAGGAGCAGCTAAAATACTCGGTAAATGACAAAGATTAGCGGCTAATATCAAAACCAAAACAACAGCAAGCACAAGGTATGACCGCTTAAACATATAGTGATTTTAACACCCCCTTGTATTTGCAACATGTGCTACAATTTAATATGCCAAGAACAACAAAACCAAAAACCCAAAACCCAAAACAAAATTCATCAGTAACCCTTGACGAAAATATCCTTGCAGCTCTCGCTTACTTTTTTGGATACATAGGAGGGTTTGTCATACTACTTATCGAGAAAGAAAATAAATTCGTGCGGTTTCATGCAACGCAGTCAATATTTACATTTTTGCCTCTACAATTGCTTGTATGGATATTACGCCCACTAGCGGCAGGTTCATTACTAGCTTCTCCCATTTGGACATTATGGCTAATCCTAGTAATCTTGCTTATTATAAAAGCTTATAACGGAGAAAAATATAAGCTTCCAATCGTTGGTGATCTGGCCGAAAAATATGCGGACCAGATTTTAAAGTAGACTTATATTGGCGAAACGCTGTAGCGTTTACTAACGTAGTACCGTTTGGTACTGTATGTTGTATCTGATGTTTTGTCCTTTATCCTAGCTATGTCGTGCTGCAAAATCACTCATCATCAATAACAAAGCCATCCTTACATACAAACCATTTTGGGCCTGCTCAAAATATATTGCTCTTTTGTCTTTATCCACCTCTGGAACAATCTCATCAACTCTGGGTAATGGGTGCATTATAATTGCATTCTTTCTCATTTTGTCTACTAACTGTTTGGTTAATATTAACTTCCCTTTGGCTTTTAGATACTCTTTTTCGTTTTTAAATCTTTCTTTTTGTATACGCGTCATGTAAAGAACATCAATATGGAGTAAAACCTCTTCTAGGTTGTCAGTCTCTATAAACTCTACTTGTTGCTTTTTTAGAAAATCCCTAAGAGAATCTTTTATCTTTGAATTATTGGGGGATACAAAATAAAACTTATTTCCTTTAAATGTTGCCAAAAGGGGTGCTAAGGAATTTACGGTTCTTCCTCGTTTTAGGTCTCCTGCAAAGGCGATATTTAAATCCTCTAATCGTGAAAAATGCTCCCAGATCGTAAAAGAATCAAGTAGCGCTTGAGTAGGATGCTGTGCAGTACCTGAGCCAGCATTTATAACTGGCACATTACTATATGCAGCAAATCTTTCTGCAGCGTCATCTAACCAGTGACGAATTACAATAAAATCTACATAGGAAGACACAACTCTTGCACTGTCTTCTAATGATTCTCCCTTTGCTGCAGAAGAAAACTTGGCTGCATTTTCTGTGGTTATAACTGCCCCACCAAGTTTTAACATTGCCGCCTCAAAAGAGAATCTGGTACGAGTGGATGGCTCATAAAAAAGTGTTGCTAAAAGTTTGCCGTCTAAGCGGCCCCTAAATTGCAATGGATCTTTTTTAATCTGTTTAGTAATCTCAAACAGGCTAAACAGAAAATCTTTATCTGCCTGCAAAATGTGTACAAAGTGTTTACGAGGGTTAATATTAAGTATATTCATTTTAGAGATTGTAGCATAATTTTTTGTGGAAAATCCGCCCGCTATAAAGACTAGGTGATTGGGATGCGAAATAAGATATGGTTTAAGTGGGGGGCTCGGCCG
>WFZN01000083.1 GCA_015489555.1 Candidatus Dojkabacteria bacterium
CACCATATAGTTTAAATGGATATGGTTTTACAAAGTAAAAAGGCAATAGTTTGGTTTTCTTTATAGTGTTTAGTATGATTTTGGGCTTAATTACCGATTGGTCAAAAATGTATTTTAGCTTGGTTAGATCTTTTGGATCATAGATACTATATTCATTTGGGTTAGGAAACTCGTCTTCTATAAACACATCCCTTAAAAACCGTATTATGTCGGAGAATTCAAAGATTGGTATTTTAAGCTTGCGAGCTGTTGCTATCTGTTTATTCTTTCTGTTTAAGGCAGCAGGTGTTGTTACTATAATTGTTGGTTTATGTTTGTTAAAGAAAGTTTCAAATTCTAAAGAAGAGCTTTTAAGATCACGTATAAATCCTTTAACTTTCTGTTTAATATTACTGTCTTTTATAGGTACCACGTCTGAGGCTGTAAATTCAAAGTGGGGGTTGCCTAACACTTTGTTAAGTTTTACAAAGAATCTAAATACAGAACTTACCCCCTTACCGTTTATTCCGACAAAATGGATAGTAAGCCTCTTTTTTTGCACTTTATATTTTACCATTCGCGTAAGAATGTTATAAGCCAAGAATAAGTGGGGTCTTTTTACATGCGGCCCCTTGGCGTAATATACGGTAAGGTTTTTGTGAGAGATCTATTACTGTTGAGGGGGTTAAACTCAAAGGTTCTCTACCTTGTATAAATAGTGATACTATTTTGAGGTTTGCTAAAGGAGTTTCATCTATAAGTTTAGACAGCATATTGTAGGGACCTTTGCCACTTAAGTTAGCAGAAGTTGCTGTTACAGGGAAATTACTACGTTGTTCTGCCTTAATAGTTTGGCTGCTAGGGTTATGGATTTAGGGTTTAGTTGTTTTAGGTTAATTTTAAGGGTCTTTACCATGGTTTGGGTGTAGAATAATCTGGGTTTTTCTCGTTTATTTCGTGTAGTGGGGGCGGGGCGCTACGCGCCCCGCCCCCACTACAAACTGGGCAGATTGGAGTAAAAATACAGTTTAGCCCTACTCTACTTTTGCCTCTTTTGTAGCTTTCGTTGACTCCATATTACTTGGTTTATTACCACGTTTTCTGTTTATATAAAATCCAGCAGCAGTACCAGTTACTAGAGCAATTACAGAAGCAGCAATGGCTATCCAATTTATCTTTGTTGCCTCTTTTTGAGATGATTCTTCTTTTGCCCCTTTGGTTGGAGTTTGAGATGTTGTTATAGTAGTAGGACTCTCAGTTTGTTCTGCGGTTACTGTAGGGGTTTCAGATACTTCTTGAGTAGGTGTAGCTGTTGGAGTACTAGTGCTTGTGGCGGTTGGATCAGCATTTACCCTAATTTCATCAGATGCAATAGATCCATTATTATTTCCTGCTTCGTCCGTTGCCTCAATATTAGTATTAAAGTAATAAGTTCCAGGTCTTGTAATACCCATGTCTTTTAGATCAACTGTTAAGTAGTAAGTACCTCCATCAAATTGAGGTGAAGGTATAGTATAGCTTTTAGAAGCTGCACCTGGAACAGTGTATTTTAGTGTTGCAGTTTGCACATATCCGTGTTCATCTTTAACAGTATAAGCGATTTTTACTTTACAGTCATTAGCTTTGCGATTAAGCTCAGAGATAGTACATTCGTAGCGGGAAGGCTTGTCAACAACCTGCACACTGGTTACAGGACCATCTACGTCATAATACAAGTAAATGGTGTCATATTTGGCAGGAAATGGAATAACCCCAGTACCCTGTACAACAAAGGCACCTCCAGGTTGAATGGTGTTTTTACCTTTGTTTAGGCTAAAAAGATCACTAAAGTCACAGACGATTTTGACCGCGGTGTTTCCTTCGTAGTTTTCATACTCAGCACTTATTGCGTTTACATTTATATCAGTACCATTAACTTTTAGGTGACAAGACTTGTCAATGATTGAGCCCATAGCTGAGCTTATAGTATAGTAACCATAGTACTGAATCTTGATCTGGGGTTTTTTAACGTAGTATCTTCCATTAGCGTATATAGAGTTTACTTTAGCACCATATGCATCTTTGTATTGCCAAGATACCACTTTAAAGGTATTAGTTGCTGCAGCATATATAGGAGAAAAAGAAAGTGTAACCCCTATAATAGAGGCTATAATTGTACTAATATATTTTTTCATAACCAATATAAGATTATGTTAGCTATCTGTAATGCATTATAGCATAAAAGTGGGGCTGTTTATTACAAAAATAGAAAATTGCAGATACAGGTAAAAGTTATAAGGTGGCGTAGATCCTCTAATCATTATCTTTCAGGTCGTTTCCATCCTCTCCGTAGGTTAAGGTGTGCCTTGCGTTTTCTTCCCATTTTCGGGCTTTGCGAGTCCTAGTTTTTTCATGTTCGTCGCTACGTTCTACTAGAGCCCAGGTTTCAGCCTGTCGCTTAGCCATTTGTTTTGCTTTTTTGGGTGAAAAGCCTAATCCTAAATAAAGATTATATAGATCTTTAAAATGTTTTCCGTATGCATCTACATCAACATCACGCCAAGGGTCTTTCTTACTAGGTCTTCTTTTTTCTCCCCCCCATGGGGAATTTTATCATGTAAATTTTGTGTTAGTTTTGTTGAAGGAGTTTTCGAGTTACCTTAATATCATCCCAAGGGTATTCTTTTGTTTCTCCGGTTTTTGTGGCAAAAGCTAGACTTTGTTCGTGTCCTTTACCAGTAATTAATACAATATCGTCAGGGCTTGCCAATCTTAGCGCCATTTTAATAGCATCCTCTCTACTTTTGGGGCTATGTTCAAAAAAGCTATAAACGGTTTTGCCATCAATTTCATACTTATAATATGTAGAGGTCTTTCTAACAACTCTACTTTGTCTTGAGGTGGGAATACCTTTGATAATATCTTGGTTAATCTTACATAGATTTTCTCTACGAGGGTCTTCTGCGGTCAAAATGATAATGTCTGCGTATTTGTGGGCAATTTTTCCCATGGGAGCACGTTTGTTTTTATCACGTTCTCCAGCCGTGCCAAAAACTACCAAGATTTTTTTATACCCGAGCTCTTTTTTTAGTAACGAAAGCTCTTTTAAAATATGTTTTAATGCCAATGGGGTGTGGGCAAAGTCTATAATGACTAATGGTTTTTTTGATAAAACTTGTTCCCTACCTGTAGGTAGTTTGTAAGTTTTTAGAGAATTAATAATTTTGGCTAATTTGGGCGCACTTTTTATGGTCTCTACTGCAGCCAAGATAGCAAAACTTGCATTTTCAATAAAAAAACGAGATAAAGCGTTAATATAAGTATCCTGTGTGATATTAAATTTAGGAAGTTTTACATTAAAATGTAATTGCGCAGAGATTTTTTTAAAGGTAGAAAATATCTCTCTTTTTATATAGGTGGATATAAGAGAATATTCGGTTTCGTTTTTAGTATAAGCTTTCGGGTTAAGATTTACCTTTACAAGGTGGAGGGCTTTTGTTTCTGCTTTCTTTTTTACTTCGGGGTTTATCTTTAAGAGATGTTTTAATACCTTTTTGGTTGTAATAACCTTACCCTGCTCCTTTAAATATTTACTTATTAGTAGAGATTTTGCAAAATGATATCTTTTTACAGTTCTATGATAGTCTAGGTGTTCCTTGCCTAAATTGGTGATAATAGCAACATCAAATTTTATTCCTGCAATTCGCATCTGGATTAATCCATGAGAGGTGGTTTCTAATATAAGATGTTCTACGCCTAATCCTTTGGCTTGTTGAATAAATTCTTCTAATTTTTGTGCATCTGGAGTTGTTGTGTGTAATCCTGTGGTAGCAGATATCTCTTTTTTCCCATCAAAAAACTTAGCTTCTATAGTAGTTATCATACCCACAGGGATATGTAAACTTTTTAAAATATGATAAATCATCGATGAGGTTGTGGTTTTGCCATCAGTTCCTGTTATACCGTAGAGGGTAAAGTTAGATAGATTTTCAAAGTAAAGAGGCAAAAGATTGCTCTCTTTTATTGCCTTAATAATAGATTTTGGGGGTAATTCTTTAAATAACTTTTTTAATGGAGTTAAGTTTGAAAGGTTGTATTCCATTAGATTGGGTTGTGTTTTTTCTAAAAATGTGTCTTGTAAAAACCTTATTACATCAGAAAATTCAATTATGGGTATGCTA
>WFZN01000084.1 GCA_015489555.1 Candidatus Dojkabacteria bacterium
CTTTAGTAAACTGTCTAATCTAAGTTAATTGGTTTAAACCTATGTTTAAAAATGCAGCGCAGAATATGCTTAGTAAGTTTTTCCCCAATGTAGATGAGCTTATGTCTTTGCAGAGTCAATTACAGAAGATGGAATTTACAGGCCGAAGTAAGAATGGCCTAGTGAGTGTCATTCTAAAAGGTACATTAGAATTAAGTGATATAAAGATAAATGAAGAAGTTTTTTCTCAGTATAATTTTTCCGCTAGAGATCTAGAGAAATCTTTTAAGGAGGCTTATAAGGAGGCGGTTAAGGCTATACAAAAACACATGGTTGGAGTTTTAAGAGGTAAGCTTGGAAGATAGAGGGGAGGGGTATACAAGCTAATCTATGCATATCTTTAAATGGGGGCTGTCGTAGATTACATAGAGCGTGTTATTAGTTATTTTGAGCAGTTACCTGGTATCGGTCCGAAGAGTGCAAGGCGTATTGTGTTTTATCTTTTACAGCAAGATAAAAAATGGTTAAAGGAATTTGCTCTGCAGGTAGCTAATTTAAAAGAAGGGCTTCTCATATGTAGCTTTTGTAATATGTACTCATATACAGACCCTTGTGAGATTTGTGCTGACGAGTTAAGAGATTCTACCAAATTGCTTATTGTACGTAGTTTTTTACATAGACTTGCTGTAGAGAACACAAAGGTTCATAAGGGGTATTATTTTTTACTTGAGTTTGACCAGCATAAAAGCTTGCAGGAGCTTTTTGAGGATACGGGTTTTAAGGAAAATATTAAGTTGTTAATGAAACGTATAAGAGGGCTAAAGAAGAATATAGGTAAAGGAGAAAAACTTGAATTAATCTTTGGCTTTGGAGGAACTTTTAATGAAGAGGCGGTTATTTCGTACGTAAAAGATAAGGTGTCAAATACTTTTGGGAGTAATGTTGTATTTTCACGTTTTGCCCTGGGTATACAACCGGGAGCAGATATTGATTTTGTAGATGCTTATACCCTTGAGCAAACCTATCAAGGTAGACAGAAAGTAAGCTGATTTTTATTTTAAAAATGCGTGTAGGCTCTTTGGTACAACTACTTTCGCAAGACTCTTCAAAGAACCAGCGTCTTTTGATAATATGTGGACGTCTGTTAGATAACAATTTTGTAAGATTTATATTTAAGGTGGGACTATTAGTGATCTCACTTATCTTTGGATTATTTTTATTTTTCCATATTCGTGGTAAAACGATCTCAATTGGAAACCTGTCTTTTGTTGATCTCTATCCTTCTTATAAAAAGCTTGAAAACATAGAAGGAGAAGAGATTGTGCGGGGGATATATATGTACAATACCGGCGCCTTACATCTACGTACTTTACCCCGTAATGTTGCGATATATCTTGATAATAAATTTATAGGTAATTCTTCTTATTTTATAGTAGGTAAAGTTGTTGATGGCCTTTTGCCAGGAGAGCATATACTTAATTTAACCAAGGATGGATTTTTGCCATATAAAAGAAGTTTTACGGTTTGGCCAAAACACGTTATAAATGTTGACGCAATCTTATTGAAGAAACCCGATCCTGAAACTTATTCGTTTGATACTTATGTAATCAATCCTGATTTAAAATATAAGATCATTACAACTTATTTGCCTGACTATCTTGTCTTAGTCAGGGCCAACAATCGTTATATGCAACTTATAAAATTATCAAAACTTAGGGCTAAGGAACCACTTTTTAACTACTTGCCCTTGGTTTTAGGTGATCAGTACGAGTATAGGGTGGTAGAATTGTCTAAAGGGCGCAAACTCTTTGTGATTATAGATAAAAGTAATCCAGAGGTTGCACTGGCATTTTTGATTGTTGACAAACAAAATAAACCAATTTGGGTTAACGCTCAAAAGGTTTTAAAATTGGTAGGGGGAGATGGTAACTATAAACTAAATTATATTGGGGATGATAATCATAACCAGGATGTATCTTGGACAGTAAAAGATCTTGAGGTTGCCAAAGATAGGTTAATTATTATTCTAGATGATAGGGTTGTGGAATATGGTTTGCGCAAAGCTGCAAACGCATACAGAATTGCCAAACAGGTGGCTACCGTGTCAACTACAGAGGCAATTAGCGCTACCCCCCGTGTGTTTTATAAAACAGCCCAAAAGCCTTCTATTGAGCTTGTTCAACTTACAGTAGATGATTCTAATAGGTCTATACTTTATTTTAATTCTAGATTCTTTGATTTTGTAGATAGAAAATACTTTTATGTTCTACATGTTAAGGATCAGTCTGTTAATGGCACTGTTTTATTCGATGTGGAATTGTTTGACACGGAGGGGAGGCATGAAATGTTATTGAAGAATCTTCACCTTAGATTAGAGCCAGGTGAACAAGTCGTTACGTTTAAAGTTGGAGATTCCGGGATATTAGGTAATATAGGGAATTTTATTGTTATAACCAATAAACGCATCTTGGTATTTGGGGATATTATTCCAACTGATACTGATTTTGTAATAACAGAGTCAGCGTTACCGTTTGGTATAGATGATAATGTAATAGTGTATCCAAGTAACATAAAAGGAAAGGAGCTTTTAAGCATTTCTTATGTTGCTGGGGTAAATGATGATCCAACAATCTTGTTGCATGATAATTATGTAATATTCCCTTGGAGAGGTAATGCATATGTCTTAGTATTTAACAAGGTTAGCTCAGATCTTCTAGTAAGACTTGGACTTTATAGAGTATGTGATACATTACCCCCCCTAGCTTCTGAAACTATTTTAGGAGTTCACAACGGTTATCTATTTTCGTTGGTTAAAGAGACTAATGAGAGCACTACGACAATACGTGCGTGTGAAATATTAGGGGAAAATGACTACGATTATTATAAGATACCCGCTGCCCTTTCGAGGAATCAAGTTTGGTTAGATAAAGAATATATCTTTTGGATCATGCAACAAGAAAGTGGTGGTGTAGAATTTACAAGAGTAAAAGCCATGGTAAAATAATAAATCTTGTTTGGGCCGTTAGCTCAACTGGCAGAGCAGCCGGCTCTTAACCGGCAGGTTGGGGGTTCGAGTCCCTCACGGCCCAGTGCTCAAAGATGGCTCTAGTAACCAGATTTTTTAGGATTTTTTCTGAATAAATTTTAATGAGTAGATCTCATCTAGAACGTTTAGTAATAGTTGTTTAAACTCTTCATATTTTACTGTTTCAAATTCAATCTCTACGGGAGCATGCAGTTGAGGAACATCTTTGCTGGCTGGCCTTGTAAAGTCAATCGCTGCTTTAATGGGGATATAATGCCTGTTGCGATGTAGGCGAGAGTCGAGTTCAAAAAGAAGTTTATAAAAATAAAGTTGTATTAAGTAGTCCGAGCCAAAGTTGGCTAACTTTTCACTATTTTGTGTGTTTCCGAGCAACTCATTAAGGGATCTATATCTAGAGGTTTTTACATCTACTATTCGTACGTACCCTTTTTCGTAATCGATACTCTCTACCCGGTCGATTATTCCTTTAAGCGGATACCCTTTTAAAGAAGATTCAGCTATTTTTTCTATAAATAGTGGATAATTAGGAAAGTTTTTAAGGCGTTGGTCGTAGTAAACTTTAAGTTCAAGTTTTGCTCGTTTAAGCAGGCGGTTAAGTTCCTCTGGGGTAAGAAAGCGTTTTTTGAGCTCTTGCATAAATATTTCTAAAAGTTGGTCAAATTCAAAAGGAGTTTCCTTAGCGCGGATTCTTTCAAGATATTTTCTTATGGATAGGTGAAATGCGTTACCATATATTTGCCATATGCTAGTAGGGCGGGGTGTTTTCAGAAAATAATTTAAGTAGAATTCTTGGGGGTCTCTAAGATAAGCAACTAGCGCGCTAGGGCTTAGTTTGAATCTTAATAAATAGGTTTTAAGGTACTCGTTTTCATCTGCACTAGATATATAAAAATTTGCAAGATCGGAAGGTTTAAACAGGTTTCGTATTGGTACAGTGTCAGTAATTAGATTGTATGAATCGGTGTTTAGAACCTCTGTAAGGTCTTTGGGAATGTCCTTGATAAAACTTGCAACAAGTTGTTCTTGAGGCTTACCGTTGTAATTTACTGCAAATTCACTGTAAGTAAGAAATACGAGTTTTTTGGCGCGTGTTAGAGCAACATAGAATAAGCGTCTATTATCATCTTGGGCTAATAATTTTAGCCAGTTGGTGTGTTTTTGTGGCGAATTTATCTCTTCCTTGCGCAGTTTTTTAAGTTTGGCGATAAGGGTTTTATCCTTTAGGTCAAATCGTCTATTAAGATATAAAAGGCGAGGAATTACCATGTTAGGGCGGATATCTGGTTTCCATAGATTATATGTAAGTTGAGGCATTAACACTACCTCAAATTCCAAACCTTTTGCAGCATGTACAGTGAGAATGTTGACCCCCTTTTTGGGTATAAATATATTTTCTGCCGGTAAAGTAATATTAAAGTCTTGTATAAGATCAATAATTTCTAATAGTTCGTTTAAAGTTAGGTTTGGGTTATTACCAATAATAGCTCTTATATAACCCACAAAGCTATTTATTGCAGAGAGGTCCTCATATTTGGTGGGTTGTTTGAGTATGTAATCAATCAGTTTAGTATCAGAGATTATATGTTCTATAAGACGAGCTACGTTGAGAGTAGCTGATAACGCGACCCAACGCGCAAGTAGGTCTATAATGTCCAAAAGTTGAGACTGTTGTGCGGTTCCCAGCTTGGTTTTACGTATAATCTCTTTTATCGCATCAAGCGGAAGGTTGGTTTCAATTGATTTATCTTTGAGTCCAGTAAAGCTAAGCTGTTGTATTGTTTGTTTAAGTGGAAGACGCCCGTCTAGTATTTCCTTTAAAAATTCATTAATATTTTGAAGTACCTTCACTTGGGTTATATGATCTATTTGCCAAAATGGGTATAAAAGAATTCGATTTAGTAGGTCTGCTCGTCCAGGATCGGCTATAAATCTAAGTATATTAAGAAGCTGCAATACATAGGGATTATCTAGCAAGTTTTGGTTGGATGACTTATTAAATGGAATTCCAGCTTTGTAGAGAAACTTAGCTATAATATCAGCCTGGTAATTTCTACGTACAAGTACTGCTATGTCTTCGTAGGCAATACCCTTTTTGTGTAGTTTTTTAATAGTATCTGCTAAAAATGTTAGTTCGGCTGTTTCACCCACGAATTTACCAATTTTAATTTTGGGATTTTGTTTATTTTTATATCTGGGGTTTGCGCTTATAAGATTCTTATTTAGGTGCGGTAATAACTCAGATATACTGTAGTTAAGTTTTTGTCTTATATTGGCAGCTGCATCAAGTATAAGTTGGGTGCTCCTGTAGTTATAGTTAAGCACTATATCCGTGCGATTATTAAATGTGTTTACAAAATCTTTAATGTTTTCAACTGACGCACCTTGGAATCTGTAGATTGCTTGATCATCATCTCCTACCACAAAGATGTTTGGATTTTCTTTCCAAAATGATATAAGATTAAAAAGCAGCTCGTTTTGAGCTGTGTTTGTATCTTGGTATTCGTCTACAAGTATATATTCGTATCTTTCTTGTATGTTTAAGGCTAGGTCTTGATTCTGTTTAAATTTTAGGTTTACGATATTGATAAGATCATTGAAATCAAGGCGTCTGTATTCTTTTAATTTTTGTTCGTAGTTTTTATAGATTAGATACGTTTCTTTTAGTTTTTCTACCAACCGTTTCTGGTTTAGGTATTTTGTTGTAAAACCAGACTTACTACGTTTTGAGTGTTTTGGGGTTTGTGTTAGTAATTCTTCTTCAGTCGATATTATCTTTTTGAGTTTTTCAAGTGTAATACCTTCTCGCTTAAGATTTTCTATAGTGGCTGCTATACGCTTTAGATTAGATAAAGGGTTAGTATAGCCCGTAATGTGAGTAAGTTTGTGGGAATTGTTTTCTATTATTTCTTTTAGTATTAAAAAGCGGGTAATTTCATCTAAAATTTCAAAGTCTTGTATTTCTAAAAAATAGTCAGGGAATTGTTCGATAACGTGTTTCGCGAAGCCATGGAATGTAAATATGTTAACTTGGTAAGCGGCGTCTTTAATAAGCTTAAAGAGCCGTCTTTTCATATTAATTTGAGCGCTTTCGCTAAATGTTAATGCTAGTATTTGCCATGGTTTGGTGTCTGTTTTAGATAATATCTGTACTATTCTTTGGGTAAGTACGGTTGTTTTTCCTGTACCAGGGCCTGCTATCACAAGTATCGGGCCACTTAACGTTTGAACGGCTTTTTCTTGGAGGGGGTTAAGTTTTGTCATTAATAGTATTTTACTAGTTTAGTAAGTTCCTCTTTTAGCTGAGTGTATCCTTTTTCTGTTACACTTAGTAGAGCCTTTATGCTAAATATAGGGTCAATACCTTGTTCTTTATAAAGATAGTCAAAAAGCTTAATAACTAGCTTAGCGTACTGGTGTGGATTAGTATTTGCATGTAAATCAAGCCGGTTGTATAAGCGTAGGAGTTTTGGCGTTGTATACATCAGCCTTTCAAGGTTAAGTAGCTTAATATACTCAGTATCTTTAAAAAATATAATAAGTTGCTCTAATAGCGAATCTCTTGCGGTTAATGTTTGGTTAAAATGCTTTAGAAGTCGCGTTTTAAATTTAAGGGAAAGATTTTTAAGGGTTAATATTAGAAAGTATTGAAGATGCGCTATTATAACATCGAACTCTTTTTGTTTGTATTGTTTGTTCATTAGGCTAAGTATTAGTAACAAATTGTGGGTAACAGTTTTTAGGTATTGGTTATTGCTAATATGGATTTGACTGGCTACGTCATGGATACTGTTGTATAGCTCTGTTTCTATAAAGCCAAAGTTTAATCTGGGTGAAAAATTTAATAGATCGTCTTCGAATTCTAGAATTGATCGGTATTTTAATGATTTTGTGATGATGCGTTCTGCGTGAGTTGTGCCAGAAAGCATGTCTTGTAGTATTTCTAACACTGTATCTAATGTGAGAGTTTTGTAAGTAAGCAAAAAACCAAAAGAGCTGTTCTTTGCGTCGTGTATGAGGATTTCTTTAATAGTGCGTATTATATATGGATAAACAAGTAATCTACCGTCGGGGGTAGTGCTTACAGGTAGTTTTTTTAGATAAAACCGTACTAGGCGTTTTAGGGTAAGGTTTTTGGAGACGGTTTTATCTTCTTTTGATACAAGTGTGTAATACATATACACTGTTTGTTTAGCGTATCGATATATCCGTTGGTGTATTAGGGGGAAAGATATATTATGCATCTTGATCATTGTTATATTATAATCTGCTATGGCTCAACTAAAGAAAGGTCAGTTTATATTACATAAAGATGAACCACATCAAATCGTTGATTTACAACACCATGCGATGGGTCGTGGAAGGGGGATCCTCAACTTGCGGTTACGTAATTTAAAAACTGGAGCTGTTATTAACGTTACTTTTAAAAGTAATGAAGCCCCTGACCCTATTGTCGTTAGTCAGAAAAATTTCCAATATCTTTATAACGACGGCAATAACGCGTATTTTATGGACCCTGACACATTTGAGCAGGTCGCGTTGCCAGTTAAGTTAATTAGCGATCTGATTCAATTTTTAAAAGAAGGGGAAACATATGCACTTTATCTTTACGAGGGTAAGCCAGTTGCTTTAAATATTCCAAAGGTGGTTGTATTGAAGGTCGTGAGTGCTCCTGAGGGGGTAAGAGGTGATTCTAGCACTAATCCTACTAAAGAGGTAGAGCTTGAGACAGGTTTACGTTTACAGGTACCGTTATTTATAAAGGCAGGAGATCTTGTAAAGGTAAATACTGAAAAGGTGGCATATGTAGAGAGGGTAGGCTAGAGTCATTTTTAGTTTTGTTGGCAGAGGTTAGCATATTAAGGTTGAATGGGTTTTAAGGGAAAATCTATTGGAATTTTATCCAAATATGGCATGGTGTACTGTACGATTTCAACTCTAAGCGTCCAGGGATTGTTATAACGTGCTATAGGGGCAGTCGGATCTACTTCAAGTTTTGAAAGGTGTACAGTATCGAATGTAAAGATATATGGATTGTTGATAAGAAATCGTATAAAGCGTATAAGATCCTCTTTTTCGCCTTTGGCATTAACCGGTATTACAACGCGTTTAATGCGGTGTTTAATCCCCAAGGTGTCGTGGGTTTCTTTTTCTACTGTAAGTTCTTCCGTTAGGCTAAGGGTGGCTATTTCAAGGTTGTACTTTTGAGTGTTTTTGTCTATATATTCTCCTAGTTGTCCCAGGTTGATATCTGTAGGAAGACCTTTTAGAGTCTCTTGGTATAAAGTTGACAAAGTTTGCTCATCAACTGAGTTAAGTAGGGTAATTTGTTTTTCAAGAAACAATCGTTTATCTTTTAAATTTCTAAGCTTTTCCAGGTTGTTTTTGATGCTTAATATCTGGGGTAGAAAAACAAAGAATATTATGAGAATTGTTATAACTGCTGTCGTTATAGTCGTTGCAATTTTTATTGTTAGATCCTTTTTGGTTGTTTTGGCCTTAGTCTTTTTACCTGAGTTCATATTTTTTATATACCTGTAATAAGTTAAGCGTTCCACTTAGGCTAAAGTTTACTCCCTCACCTTCTTCTACAGTGGAGAAATTTGTTAAATTTAAGCTGTTAATAGTATCTTTATGGCTTAGTAGATAAAACCATGTTAATGAGGCGTCTGTAAGGTTGTTAGCAGTTGCTGACAACTGTATCTTGCCTTCAGAGTCAAGAAGATAAGAGTTTACTCTTGCTTGGGGGGTAAGAATACTATCTATAAAGAGGATAATCGCTTGTGGGTCATAACGATCTTGAGTAATGTTTTTAATATATTCTTGCCTTAGCAATACATTAACATAGAGTAGGAATTTTTCTTTTTGGTTAGATAAGGTTGTTTGAAGTTGAGCTATTTTGCTACTTTCCTCTTTCTGTCTCTTATACACATCTGA
>WFZN01000085.1 GCA_015489555.1 Candidatus Dojkabacteria bacterium
CACTAAGGTTTGTATAGTCTGATATATCTATAGGAGTACCTTGCCATGTACCACTTGTTACATTTCCACTTGTATCTACTATAAAATTTGTGTTCTCTACCCAACTTGCTCCATTCCAATGTACTGTGCTACCTATTACTGTGCCTGTTGGGAGTGTGCCACTTCCAACCTCATCATCAGAACACACCCAGCCCGCCCCATTCCACCTAACAATTTGATTTACGCCACAACTTAAATCAGCGAGCAAATCACTATCAATATCCGCAACGCAGACAAATGAAGTACCGTTCCATACAAGCTTTTGACTTACGCCACAGACTGGAGCATTTACCGTAAACGTATTTCCACGCAAAACAAGCCCATCACCGGCTTTATAAACATCCTTTAACTCACTAAGCTCTACCTGGTTCCCGCCCTTAATCATCAGCACCCGCGATGAAGAATCATACACCAACTCTTGATTATCTAAATCACTACCGCATACCCAATGCCCATCACTCCACTTTATCACCGCTCCATCAGTACATTCTGGCTTTGTTACTTCAAACTTAAACTGCTCACCTTCTGTTTGTGATAAAAAGTTTTTGGGAATAATGTATCTGTACCCTAAAAATATTACCAACAGTAGCAAAAGCAAATCTAACAACAGCAATCGTTTATATCTCTTGTTCAGTTTGTTTATACTTCTATTAAACTGCGGTATAATATTACCTGCCTGCATATATCTTTAGAGTACTACATTTTTTATACTCAATCAAGTCAATTAAAATGTCCCGTACAAAAAATCTATTCCATATTAAAATACTTTAGGGCCCCATCTATTAAAAGATAGATTTTTGTCTCCCTGTTGGTAACTACACTTAGCTCTACCGCCAAGGAATCAGCTTTTTTCTCTGCATCAGGAAGCTCATAAGTACCAACGATTACCCCCTTACCTGGATGCTTTTCCTTAGTCGGTTTCTCAATTACGAATATGGTATTTAGTGCTTCATCATATACATAAACAGGGAAATTACCCGAAGGATTTGTAAAAATACCTGTCAGATTTTTAAACCTTTTTAGATCTTGTTCACTTATTGTAAACGAAGGATCGAACTTACCCCCATAAAACCTTATTACATCATAACCACTAACTGTAGCTCGCTGAGCAAGAAAATAAATTGAACCATCGATTGCCAGATCTATTAATGACCCTTCCTCATAGGTAATGTATTTTACTGGTGAAGCATATCGTAAACCGCCAAGCCCTACAACTTTATATAACACGTTTCCCGCCTCTGTTAAGAAATAAACATTTTTTCCAAACGTGTCAATCTGGGTACAGTTTTCCCCCAGAACATCTGGATGTGTTGTTTTTATGGGCTTAATCCTCTTGGCCTTAGTATCATAGTAGAGTATTCCGTTCTTCTTGTCACATACAAAAACTGTCTCATTGCCGATAGCTAACGAGTTTGGCTCCTCTAACAAGTTGTCTGGATCTTCTAACACTGTTAAATCTCCACTCTCCTTATTCACCTTATACACGGCTTTCTTGCCTATATCCAAAACGGCGATTTCACCTTTATAAATATCTATGTCATAAGGTTGACTATCACTGCCAAGACTAATCTTTAGATCCTTTAACAAGTTAAGGGATGACAACTTGGTAATGTTATAGACTTCATAATATTTTTGCTTGCATTCTTTGCTTATTTTGTCTGCTTTAGTTACATACTCTTCAATTTGTTTCTCGGTATCTTTTGTCTTCAGATTGACTTTATACGTAGCAGCGGCGTCTTTTAATTGCTTTGCTAAATCCACACATTTTTGTATGTCACCGTTTGGATCATCTGCAACAAGCTTCATTACACTGTTATAAACAGAACCTAATTTGTCAAAATATTTCTGTTTAAACTCTTCAATAACAGCCTGATCATGCTTTATGGCTTTTCGCCTGATATTCCACCGCACCCCTAACACAAAAAGAACAATTAAACCTATACCCGCCAAAAAGCTAAATCGAGAATAATTGGTAGATAGAGCCCTCCCTGTCCGAAACGGCCCTTTTGATTCCCTATAAGAGCCCTTTCTCCCACCATTGACTAGACCTGTAAGCTTACCAATGTATCTACTAACCTTTGCTTCTAAACTGTTACGTCGCTTTAAGTATTCAACAGGGTCGGTAACCTCCCTTTGTGCTTCAGGTCTCATCTCTGTTTGTCTTTGAATCTGTGAAACCCCACCGGTGTTATTGCTAATGTCTATATTTACGACCTCTTCTCTTTGAGACATAAGAGTCGTTACTCCTGGCTTTTTAATTCCGGAATCTACCCCTTCTTCTGTTTGCCCAAAATATATAGGAGCTACTTTACTATCTAACCTGTTATTTAAGGCCTTAGTCTTCTTTAACAACGTACTCAATTTTGATAAATTTTTTAAAACGTTTCCAAACTTATTTCTGGTCGTTGCTAGCAACGAAACAATCACAGCCGGTTTTAAATTATTCTTAGTCTTTCCCTTTACCACATTATTTGACACTGCATTTGGATTAAAATCAGAAAAAACCATTAAAAAAACGCGTTTATCATCTAACATTGTACTTTTAAATCTCTCTAATGAAGAAATAAGGGAGGGGATACCCTCCAAATCGAGCATACCCGACTCAATAGCATTAATCAGTACACCTTTGCTAGATACCAATATAACATCATTATAAAATATATCTAATTCGTGATATTCAATTTTTGACAAATCTATCTGTTTAGGGATATATTCTGCCAGGTTACTATATTTCCCCTTACGTATTAATACTATATCTAACTCACCGATTACAGCAAGTTTCATAATCCTTTGCTCTGCTTCAATAGAAGCCCCTTGGACATCAGGGGCACGTTCTAATGAAAAC